>NZ_JBDKWG010000111.1:0-106221 GCF_040151475.1 Reichenbachiella sp. MALMAid0571
CAATGATGATTTGACAGCCAGGATTTTTTCCTTGGTGGCATTGGTGTCGGTGATTTTGAAAACCTTGGAAGCATCTGTACCGAACTTGGCGGCTATATCATTGGCGTCTTTTGCCGCATAGTTGAGGTCGTAGTTGTTGTCTTTGTAGTCAGAAACACCAATAGTCACAACATAGGTACTGGCATTTACAGGATTAGAGTAAAAAACAGAAAAGGATTCTTTTATGCTTTCCATGCCCTTTTCATTTTGTACTGAAACTTGTACGACGTTTTCACCTGACGAAAGTTGCAGGGTGAGTTCCTTTTCAAGCTTTTTGGAGTTCAACTGTCGGATATCCATTCCCTTGATACCATAAACGGGAACGCTATTGACATAAACGTTGATCCGATCAAGCAAAAATTTGGTGTCAAATGCGGATATTTTAAAATTCAACATGGCTTGAAGGGTTTCAATTGGGAGGTTTTTTGTTACTATCGCCAACTCTGGCAGGTGCTGTTCTTTGCCAATTTGTTCTTCTGTAAAGCCGACTTTCTTTAATCTCTTAAGGTAAGCGTTTTTGAAAGCCAATACTTCTGCTGCATTTGATTTTCCCAATCGTTGCATGACAATATCGGGACGGTTGAAGGCCAAGTCAAAATTATCAAACCCAAATGTTTTCATTCCATTGACAAAATGAAGATAACTTCCTACGCCCTTTGAAGCAGCATAAAAACCATCAGGAGTCACTACTGCATGATCAAATGGCCCTGTAGGATAGATGTTTAGGATTATTTTGCCATTCTCAATAGACCTGATTTGAAAAGCCGAATTGAAATCTATAGACGTAACAATCGATTTATCCTCTGGCAATATGCCTAAACACTGCTCAGATTGAGTCATTGAGATTGTATTCTTCAATTCACCAGTGGTGTAATCATAAATATCAAAACCTTTGTCACCGCAAATAAGGATGTCAAACCCTTGATGAAATGGAATTATTGAAAATATCTGAGTATGCTGGGTAGAAATTGTTCGAACAGTTTGAGTAGTCCGGCTATCCAATATATATACCAGATTGTTTTTAGTATTGGCATCAAATGCGAAAACATATTGGTCATCGACCGAAAATACAATATCGACAACATTAAGTTCTTCCGGCCATTTCGTGCGAATCAGCAACTCTTCCCCAATCGATATTCTCATTCCACTGGCTGTTGATTCTGGATGCTTTCCTCGTTTTGACGAGTGCTGATCCCAACCACCCCGTAACCATATGATTTCCCCTGAAGGAGAAATCTTACTATTGCGAGTGTTAGGAATAATACCAAATGAGGAATTTTCTAATTTTTTTAGACTCACCCCTTCAATAATCACTGGTTCTTTAGAGCCGTTGCTATGAAACCCATAAGGAACTAAGTTAGTTGCATTGTCTTTACCAAAAGACCCCCTAGCCAGCATATTTTGACTATATTCCTGTAAGTAGCCCTGATTGACCCAGTCAATTTTGCCAGTTATTTTCACCCATCCAAAGTATTCGTTGGATTTGTCCATTTTGGCAATATCATGCAAATAACGAATTGGGATTTGCTTACCTGTCAGTCTTTCAAAGTTCAATGCTTTTTCAACATTGATAGTTTTATAAAATTTTGAGTTGCCTGGATCCTGCTCTCGTGACAGATACGTACTCATATAGACGACATTGTTTCCGTCATTGGAAATCAGAGCATTGGATATACCCTTTTGATTGAAAAGTTTGTTTACCCGTCCTTGATTAAGATCCCAAACCCTGCAAGCTTGATCTTCCCCTGACAAAACCATATACCTACCCTTGGCATCTGTGGACATCCCATTTATATTATTTTTTGTTCCCTTTAATTCTCTTAGAAAGGTCTTTTTTTCTAAGTCAACTATGAATATTCCAGAATAATCGCCTTCTCCACAGGCTATCAAATATTTTGAATCGTCTGAAACATCCAAACATTCTATAATCAAATTTTTATTCTTCAGGTTCTTAAGAAAAAGGTCTGTGATTGGCTCTTTATCCGACCCTTGCCATAAAAACACATTGGAGTGTTCACCATACAGTTTGGGAATGTCGGATGATACCATACGACCATCTTTCAATATTTTAAAGTAATCATGTACAAATGAATTAATAAGTGGTACATCGTTTTTTTGTCTTATATCAAAATATCCTGTGTAGTTAGAATAAAGTGTAGAATAAACTACCTTCCCACCATCCGGATGAATATAAAAATCACTCTTTTTACCTTGCGTGGTAAAACTGCCTGTAGGAAGTGTCGATTGAATTTGGCCAGTTTCTATGGCGTACTCCACCATAGATCCATCCCAATAAAATGCATAAACAGCCTTCCCATCGATTGATAAAAGGCTATAATCCAAATCTGAGCCTGCGGGATTCTTAGCGGGAACCATAAAGACAATCTTAGATGGGTCTTTTGTTTTGGAGACATACTTGGTGTTCTCAATAATTATTTCTCCATTTTCTGATACATTGTTATTGTTAAGAAATCCTGACATACCAGATGTAATACTTTTTTTATAAACAGTTTCGCCAGTAGTAACATTCCAAATATTTAGCAATGCCTCATGGATTGACAATGAATAGGAATATACAGTCTTATTGTCTGGACTGATGACAATCCTCTTAGTTGGGGCATAGTCTCTGCCTGTGGCTTGTCCATAATAATTTCGTAGCAACTTTCCAGTCGAAGTTTCCCAAACCTTTAGCAATCCTTTTTGATCCCCAGTGATAAAGAATGAATTGTCATGGGCAATAGCAACAATTATAGGCTTATGCAAAGTCTGAAGTTGTAATTGATAACTACCAGTATCCTGGGCAACTAAATGACATATGGTTTTTAGGCATAAAATGAGTGTGAGTGTCTTTTTCATGGTCAAAAATATTATTTAAATATATAAAACCCAGTCTCAGCAACAATTCAAACAACTGATATTCAGTATGTTAAACTCTACCATACCACAAAATCGAACTCCAGATTCTCTCTCCTACTGGTTGGGTGTTGTTTGCCATTGGTCAATTCTTCGACACGGTCAAATACATAATCTTTGAGTTCTGATACTTGCACCGAACCGCTTTTATCAGCATCACAATTTCCCGACTTTAGTCCTTCGAGCATAGCATAAGTAAAAACTCCGTTTTTCCATTCATCAGATTCAAATGCAAATTCCACCCCTGATGCGGACGAGATCACCATAGCACCCGTGCCTCTTCTTAAGTCGGCAAAGAGTTCTTTCATCATTTCGAAGGAATTTTTAACTCCTATCTGATTCTTTTTCTCAACTGTTTTGAAACCACGTGATTTTACACCAGTAGTATTCACAGTAGCTACAGATACCGTTGACTCTTCTTTGTCAATTTCACCAGAGTGGCAAGCATCAATCAACATGAGTTTTTTTCTGGCCGGAATGCCATCCAACAAACCTTCTAATTCATGATAAGGCAAGCCATTAAATGAAGGCATATCAAAGGTCACATTATACGTACCAAAATAATAGTCCAGATTGTCATCTACCAGTCCATGACCAGCTACAAAAAGAATCACTTCATCATCGACATTGGATTCCAGAAGTGTCTCTTTTACAGCCATAATATTTTGTTTTACTGCCCTTTTATCAGTGATCAAAATAGGAATGATATTATTGTAACTCTCTGTATTGCTTTTCATTAGATTAACAAAATCTGTGGCATCTTTAGCCGCATAGGTCAGGTCGTATTCGTTATCCATATAGTCTGATACGCCAATCGCCACTATATATAAATTGGGTTTGACAGGCTCCCCTATATATTGTATATTGATCATCTGTTTTAAACTTTCCGTCCCCTGAACATTGTGTGCAGAAACCTGAATTTTGTTTTGACCTTCAGACAACTCAATATCAAAATCTTTCACAACAGAAGACTTCCCTTTGTCACGCAGGCTATAACCTTTTACTCCAAAAACAGGAATGTCGTTGATATACACATTCAATCGATCCAAATCATATTTGGAATCAGATGCCTGAATTTCAATTTTAAACTTCTTATTTCTAGTCGTGACGGGTACATCTTTAGTTCGAATTTCTACTTCCGGAAGGTGAAATTCAGTGCTAATCATTTCTGGTGAAAAACCCATTTTTAAAACCCTTTTCTCATAGGCCTTTTGATAAGCATCCACCAATTCCAAAGGAGCATAACCCATTTTTTTGACCACTAAATCAGGTCTATTATATGCCAGATCAAACTGTTCTATAGGAAAAAAAGAACTATTGTAATTGAATCCAATAGCCTTGATGGCATCTTTTGAACTCATATAATAATTTTCAGGTGTTGTGATCACTCGTGATGTACCACCAGTAGCAATAATGGAGCACACCTCAAGTCCTGATTCAACATCCCATAACCTTACTGTGCCATCGTCACTAGTACTCAACAGACTTTTCCCATCAGGAGTAAACTCAATATTATAGATAATTTTTGAATGCCCCCTGAGCGTTTTCAAAAGTTCACCAGAAACAATATCGTAAATCAAAATGAAGGTGGTAGCAGAGGCACTACCCTGGCTTACAGCTATTGTTTTTCCGTCAGGGTTAACTTTTATATCAGTATAGTATCTAAGGTGAATATCGTCATTCTCCGAGGTATGCTTAAAAAGAAGCTTCCCTGTCTTTACATCATAGGATTGGATTTCATTATTATTTGTAATGCAAACTAGTCTTGCTCCAAATGGGCTAAAATCAATTTTATCAGCCGTAATGTTTATCGATCGGAATGGTTTTATGTCTGGTACATTTGCATCGTATTCACCCCATTTGAGAATCGAAGTATCCCAAATATTAAGTTCATTGTTGACATGCGCTGTGGCAAAATATTTACCGTTGGGAGAAAACTTAGCATCACGTGTGCTGTAAGTGCTCCCTTTTACAACATAAGGATCAGCGATTCCTTTCTGCATACTTTTAACAACATATTTGCGATTAAAGGTTGATGTAGAAATATCGAAAGCAGATCGCAGACCAATAATTAGATATTTTCCATCAGGACTATAATCCAAGGAAGTGTGAACCCCATAACTGTATTGAAAGATATCATTATACCTCTTTGAATAAAGATCTTTGCCTGATTTCACATCCCATGCGACATATGTTTCAGCTGCCCCTGCAAGAACTGTTTTTTCATCTGGTGAGAAAGCCAATGAATGCCAATAAAGGCTATAGTCATTTCTTTGTGTCTTTTTTAAATCCACAAGCAAACCAATGTTGTCATGACTGACGGTAAGATTTTTTTCGATTGCTCCTGTTTGTAAATTTAATATCTTTATTGACCCTCCATATCCATCATGGCTGTAAGCAATAGCTGCATATTTCCCAGAAGTGCTTATTTTTATCAAAGAAGGAATCAGTAGTTTCTGGCCTGTCAGTTTTCGGATTTCTTGTCCGCTGCTTATATCGTGAAAGTCAACAAAATTTTTGAAGAAATAAGCCGTAGCAACGAGATCATGATCGTCGTTGAAATCAGCACTTACTACATAATCAATCCCATATTCTGAAAGGTTGCTTTCAGGTCTGATATCCTTAATTAAGGACATATTTCTTCCATCCAAAAGTTGAAAAGAGTCTCGCATCCCAGCAGCAAATAGTAAGTTTGAACTTCGGTTTGAAATCACAGTCTTAGCAGGAACAGATTTGCTTTTAAGCCTTCTCGGAATTGGATAACTATTAACTAACGAGCCCGTACCAGTATCATAAATGTCAATGCTACCACTTTCAGAAGCCACTGCCAGTTGATGGAATCCATTTAAGAAGGTCATATCATTGACAATATCTTCGGTACCGTTCAGCTTTCTGATGAGTTTTCCCGTCTTTAAATCCCACTGCATGAGCTCCTTCCTTTTTGGTGGTGGGTTATATTTTTCTCCATATTTAGCAACATAAATAGGCCCCATTTCTCCACCTCCTGCATAAACACTTTTTTTATCTTCACTGAGTGCAATTGCTTTTATCGGATACTGGTGACCACTGATAGTCAATATATTGCGTGCGGTTTGAATATCCCAAGTCCTGATAGTCTTATCCTCGCTAGCCGATACAAACCTTTTACCACCTAACAAAACACTTAAATCTGACACTCGCTTATTGTGTCCAACAAAAGTTTTTAGAAGTCTGCCACTACTCATTTCCCATAAATAGATATTGCTTTGATACTCTTTGATATTTTCTCCCTTACGCTTACCATACACTCCACCAAACAAGAACTGCCCATCTGGACTAATGGCTAAGGATTCTACTGTACTATTATCTGGACTGGGTATAGTTCTAACTATGCCACCACTCGCTACGTCCCAAATCTTAATCAAATTGTCTCTTGCTGCTGAAATCAGAAATTTTTGATCTGGAGTGAAAAGTATGCAGTTCACCTGATCAGTATGCCCATCTTGCGGAATTATATTTGCTAAGTCTGATTTCCTTTCTGTAGCGACTCCATATTTTTGTTTCTTAATGATAGTTACTTCTTGGCATAGTCCTCCTTCAAAAATCAAAAACTCTAATCCTATAATGAGTAAGCAGCAATACGTATTGAAATACTTTTTCATCTTTCTTCATTTGTTAATTACCTCAGGATCATGCTTCAAATTTTACAATCCAAAAGTAGTTTAGTCTATGATTTAGGTTCTTTGTTACACCTATCTAACAAACTTGCAGACTTCCGATATATGCTCATCCATGGCAGCTTTTAAAGCCTCTATATTTCCGGTCACTTCTTTTGACATGTAATTGACTTTCCCCTCGGATTTAGTGAAATAAGCAAAAGAAAGGACATAGCCTCCAGAGTTTTTATCAGAATCCATCAGGGCGGAAGTAATGTACCCATCAACTGAGTCAATACCCTTAATTGTTCTTTCAGCCAGGTAAGGGTTAGATGCCCAATTACCCACAAAAGTCCCACTTTCTTTTGCTGCTGCTGATCTCTCTTCCACAGAAAGTATATTCATACATTCTATATCCACAACTTTTGAGCTCATATATTTGGTAAGCGATCCTGTCAAACTTTCTGGTGCAGTAGTCTTACTAACATAAAGGTCAAATGCCATTATATCTCTTTTTTCTCTTGGTAGTGACCACATTTGAAAAACTCCATCTGCCATACCTACAGCGATTTTGTCTCCATTATAAGTCATGTCAAATCCGTAAATTTCACCAGTGGTCTGTATTGTACGTATGATCTGTTTCCTTGAAAAACTATAAAAGTAGATATGATTTTTACCTGTAGCTACCAGTATGTCATTATCTGTCGGATGGTATTTGAGGTTCGTGACAGTTCCATCAGGCAATTCGAACTGATGCACCAGCTGTTTTGTTTTGGTAGAAATTAATAAGACCGTACCATGATTACCCCCTGCCACAATAATATCAGATGGGTTGCTGTCTCCTTTTTTCAACTGAAAAGTGGCAAGAGAAATAAGCTTTTTTGATGATGCATAAATCAACTCGGAACTGTCTCTCTGAAACGTTCTTGGCGATTCCTTGTCTTTGGGATAGACACTATTCCATTTCATTATTTTTCCGTCCAAACCTGCGGTGATAATATTGCCAATCCAATCGAATTTCAAAGCCCAAATTTCACTGTCATGTCCTACAAATCCCTTAGATCCAAACGTATTCGACTTAAAACTATAGGACATAATATTGCCGTTTGGCCCTGTCCACGCCAAATCTCCCCAAAATGAAAAATAATCCAGTCCGTTTCTACCGGAAGCATAAGGTGATAAAGATCCAGCTTCTTTCCCATCGTCCCATGTCAACATTTTAATCTTGCCACCAGCATATATGTTATTCCCAATGATTACAAACCTGGGGTCAGATGCTAGGATAGTTGAGGCCATAGGCTCGTATTCGGATCCTTCTACCTCCCACAGTGTTTCTCCTGAATATACGTTACACGCTTTAGCACTATGACTTCCTGATCGGAACAAGATTTTGTTTCCCTCCAGATTAAACTTCACAGTAGTTATATTGGTAACACCGAAAATCTTGCTGCTCGAAGGCATCAACTGGTATTGTTCTACATCTACTTTCTTAAGCGGTGGAGGAGTTTGCGCAAAAGTCAGATGTGTAACACAAAAGATAAACAAAAGAAGACAATGTTTAATTGTTTTTTTATTAGCATCCATGACTTAGCGTTTTGTTTGCAAGTAAAGCTAGAAAATCATACTGCTAAGTACTATACCCTATCTTGGGTATAATGAGGTAAGGGAAATCGCCGATGTAAATACTTTATTACTTTTGAATTGGGTGGGTGAAAATCAGAGAGAATGAAAAAGAAAAACAGTTACCACACCACAAAGTCAAATTCCAGATTCTCTCTCCTACTGGTTGGGTGTTGTTTGCCATTGGTCAATTCTTCTACACGGTCAAAAACATAATTTTTAAGTTCGGATATTTGCACTTCCTTGTCCTTATTGGTGTCGCATTTTCCTGACTTTAGACCTTCTATCAAGGCATAGGTAAACACACCATTTTTCCAGTCGGCTGACTCAAAGGCAAACTCTACTCCGGAAGCTGAGGATATGACCATTGCTCCCGTTCCTCTTCTCAGGTCAGCAAACAATTCTTGCATCAGCTCAAAAACATTGTCCATACCTACTGGCTGTGGTTTCTTGGTAAATCCCCGGGTGGATACATTGGAAGAACTGACCGCAGAAGCAATCAATTTTGTATCTTCCTTATCAACCTCACCAGAGTGGCAAGCATCGATCAGCATCAATTTTTGACGGGCAGGGATACCGTCCAGCAAACCTTCGAGTTCTTCATATTTCAATCCTCTTCCTGAAGGATTGTTGAAGTCTATGTCCTGAGTGGCAAAATAATAATCCAGATTTTCGTCAAGCAAGCCATGCCCTGCTGCAAATACGATTACTTCATCTTCTATTTTAGTTTTGAGTAGCTTTTCTTTTACAGCCAAAATCAATTCTTTCTGAGCCAGAGCATCAGTAAACTTATGGATGTGGATTTTATTGAAGCGTTGATGATGCCCAAAAAACAAATTGGATATATCATTGGCATCTTTACTGGCATAGGTCAGATTGTACTGACTGTCTTTGTAATTGGACACTCCTATAGCCACTACATGCAAATCAGGCTTGGGTCTTTCTCCATCATAAAACACATCAACTGTTTCTTTAAGAGACTCTACACCTGCAATATTCATAGCCGATACCTGAATTTTATTTTTACCAGACATCAACTCGATCATTATTTTTTTTGAGATACTTTGCCTGTTCTTCTCATTTCTTACTGAAATACCACCCGTACCATAAATCGGAATATCGTTTACAAATACATTGATACGATCAAGCATTAATTCTTTATCCAAAGCCTGAATATTGATCTCGTAAAATTTATCCTTTACAGTCTCACTTACAGTACTCATAACCACTTCAGGCAAATTGATATTACCAGATATGTCTTCTTCCTTCAACCCCATTTTCTTCACTCTTTTCTGATATGCGAGGTAAAGCAATTCTCTTAAGCGTTGTGATCCCAGACCCATGATTTCCAATACTTTGTCCGGACGATTGTATTTTAAGTCAAAGTTTTCAAATGGATAAAACTTAGCTTCTTTTCTCAACCCCTGATTTTGATGAAAACCGACATACTTACCGCCCTTAGTTGAACTCATATAGTATTTTTGATCGGTAACAACTATCCATTCGCCATCATTGCTAAAAAAACAAGTAGCAGTAGGTACAAGACTTTTTTGCTTACCAACGAGACTTGCATCCCAAATTCGAATGCTTTGATCATGTGATCCTGTTAATATCCATTTTTCATCCTGAGACATGTTGACTGTAAAAACGACATCTTCGTGCCCAAAAAGTTCAGACACTACTTTACCATTGAGATTAAAAGCCTTCAGATAACCTGATGAACCACCTACAATCAACAAGGAATCGGGCGTGAAAGTAAACCCATATATTTTTGTACGATCATATACCTGTGTTACAATTTGACCGCTTTTAAATCCGGTATATTTCCCCTTTTGTTCATGCCAGGAAGTATCTTCGCCCGGCGGATTATAAGTCACGACAATCTTATCTGACACTTCACTGGCATATAAGGCTCCCATTTGGACTATCGGAGCTCTGAAATCATATTTTTTACCTTTAAAACTTGCCGTCCGGTTAGATAGTCCCTTGCCCATCGTCATGGTAATAAAATCTTCAGTCTTATCTAAGTCTTCATAATCCCGACTGACAAAGTTGAAGCCCTTGTTAAATTGATAAACATTAGTACCAAGCATAAAAGATTCTGATTCGGTGGAAAACACCATCAGGTCTCCATTAAGACTGGCACCCCATACTTTTTGGTTGCTGGGTGTCTTTCGCATTATTTCTTTCATCTTACCATCAATAAATTGGGAAACAACCAAATTACCATCTGCTCCACCAACACTTATGATTTGGTTGTTTTTGGTCATAACCACACCCGCCACAAATCCTCCGGTATGCGACTTTGTAGTAGCTATTTCAGTCAGGTTACCATCTGAAAATTCAAACACTTGAACAGAACCGTCATTAAAACCTGTTAGCAGGTAATTTCCATTTGCTGAAAAAGACATGGCACTAGCCGTTTGCTTCAAAGACAGGCCATTCATATATTGAAGTGACGAATTGTAAATGTTGATTTGATTATCAGAACCACCGGAAATAATATATTTACCTGAAGGATCGAATACCACTTGTCGAACCTGATCCAGATGGTCAAATGAAGTTGCCATATTTGCCCCCGTATTGATGTCCCACAACATAATCAGATTATCCTTTGAGCCAGTGACAACATGATTACCAAAAATATCAGCTGAATTTACCTGATCTCCATGCCCCTTTAAAAGCACCTTTAGTTGTTGAGTTTCAATATCCCAAATCCGAACGGAGTAATCCCGGGAAGCTGATATGAGGTACCTGCTATCTGCACTCCATCTGAGGGCTGACATGACATCCGCATGACCTTCTAAAATACCAATGATTTTCTTAGTCGAATAATCATAGATACGGATATCCATGATCTGCTTTCTATGATCCCGATCTCCGAAAAATCCAGTTGTGGCTATATATTTTAAGTTTGGAGATACCCTTGCCGCATATACAGACCCATAGTTTTCACTGCTTATATACCCCAGAATTTCCCCTCTTTGCTCAAAGTCATTTTCCACATCCCAAATCTTAACTGTTTTGTCCTGACCAGCAGTAATGATATGCTTCCCGTCAGATGTAAGACTCATATCCCAAACAATCCCCTTGTGCCCTGATGGCTTGAGTACCATTGGGTGATCCATTTCATTACTGCTATCTTGAGCATAGGCATTGGATAGAAATATCCAGGCTATTAGGATATAAGAACACCTCATCAATTATTTCACTACCGTTTTCAAGTACTCAACATATTGATTGAGTTCTCCTTTCAAACCAGCATCTGTGCCTATAGCCATATAAAAACAATTTAATGCTTCTTTGTTCATTTTAGCATTATAAGCTGAATAACCAGCCATTTTAATTGCATTAGCATCTTTATCATTTTCATTAAATGCAGTGTAATAAAGGTTATATGCCTTCACATATTCTTTATTATTGTAAAAATCATCTGCAGTTTTTGAGTACATCCAGGAGATTGCTCCTTTAATACTTGTATTACCTGGAAATCGTTGCAAACCTTTTTTACAGATATCTACAGCTTCTACTTGTTTTCCATTGTAGTACATGGCATACCCCAGTTGAGTATATGAAAAGGCACTGGGATAAGAACTATATACAGCCCGGACAGCATGGTTTTCGGCTGCTTGGTAATTGCCTTTTTCTCTTTCAATGTAAGACTGTTGATTCACTGCGTATACTTTGTTTTCCTCATCACCCCTTAACTGATAAATATCTTCCATTTCCACAAAAACCTTCATTGCCTCATCATTCTTTTTTTGATCAAGTAAATCATTTCCTTGTTTCTCAAGAGTCAAGAGTTGCTGCCATTGTTCATCTTTTGCCAGTGCTTCTTTTTGCTGAGGCCTATAGTCTATTTTCAGGTCATAATACAAAGAAGAGATAGCAGTCTGAGAACCAAGTTCTGCAGCTTTCTTAAGATTTGCTTCATATAGATCGTTATGCCCTGCTTTTTTATATACAATAGAAAGATTATTTACCGCTATGAGGTTAGGCGGGGCTGTCTCAATGGCTTTTTTATAAGAAGCTATGGCTCCATCGAAATTTTCAGAATAAGACATCACCACACCACGGCTCATATATGCTTCGGCAAGATGACGGATATTATCCGGTTTGGTTTGAATAATTTTATTAAAATCCTGAATAGCCTTAGGATAATTTTGCATTCTAATATGCACATTACCTCTGGCCTTGAGTATGTAAATCAGCTTATCCTTTCCATCAGCCTCCGTCCAAAGCGACTCAGCTTTAGTGAAGTAACCGACAGCTTCGTCAGTGTGCCCTGCCCCTTGTCCTTTTTGATAGCATTGCATTGCAGAAGTGCAATCCTGTGATAAGGAAAGATAATTAATGAATAATAGGGCTAAACTGATTGTTAGAAATTTATATAGGCAGAGCTGATTTCGTTTCATATTAGAGTTTTTTTAATTTCATCAAAACAACTCAAAATAAAAACTCATTTCAATACGCAATAATGTGTATTCTCATATACCCACCTGCACGGATGTCACCAAACCACAAAATCAAACTCTAAATTCTCTCTTCTACTCGTTGGATGCTGCTTACCATTAGTGAGCTCTGAAACTCGGTCAAAAACATAATTTTTCAATTCGGATATTTGTACTTCTTTGTCCTTGTTAGTATCACATTTCCCTGACTTCAATCCCTCTATCAAAGCATAAGTAAATACCCCGTTTTTCCAGTCGGCTGACTCAAAGGCAAACTCCACCCCTGATGCTGAGGATATAACCATTGCTCCTGTTCCTCTTCTCAGGTCAGCAAACAACTCCTGCATCAACTCAAAAATATTGTCCATGCCCACTGGCTGTGGCTTTTTAGTAAATCCCCGGGTAGATACATTCGATGAACTGACAGCAGAGGCAATCAATTTTGTATCTTCTTTATCTACTTCTCCAGAGTGACAAGCATCGATCAACATCAGTTTTTTTCGTGCCGGAATACCATCCAATAAACCTTCCAGCTCTTCATATTTCAATCCTCTTCCTGAAGGGTTGTTGAAATCTATGTCCTGAGTGGCAAAATAATAATCCAGGTTACCATCAAGTAAGCCATGCCCTGCCATAAACAAAATGACTTCATCCTCCACTTTCGTTTTTAGCAGCTTTTCTTTTACAGCAAGAATCATCTCCCGCTGTGCAAGTGCATCTGTGAACCTATGCACATGGATTTTGTTATACTGCTGATGATGACTAAAGAATAAATTGGAGATGTCATTGGCATCTTTACTGGCATAGGTCAGGTTGTACTGACTGTCTTTGTAATTGGATACGCCTATAGCCACCACATGCAAATCCGGTTTGAGTTCTGCCCCATCATAAAAAATATTGACTGTCTCTTTCAGTGATTCTATACCCGAAACATTCATAGCAGAAACCTGTATCTTGTTCCTGCCTTTGGTCAGTTCTATAGGAAGAGTTTTAGTAATAAACTGACGTTTTTTTTCGCTGCGTACGGACAACCCATTAATGCCATAGATCGGAATATCATTTACATATACATTGATTCGATCAAGCATCAATTTGTCGTCATTGACTGTAAGGTTCAGGTCATAAAACTTGTCCGTTACGGTTTTGCTTACTCCATCAATGACAACCGTAGGCAAATTCAACTCTTCAGAAATATCTTCTTCACGCAAGCCCATTTTCTTCACCCTTTTCTGATAAGCTTTATAAAGCAAACCCCGCAACTGTTCAGAACCCATCTCCAGAATTTCAAGTACTTTGTCCGGCCTGTTGTATTTCAGGTCAAAGTTTTCAAAAGGATAAAACTTGCCTTCCTTTCTAAAACCCTGATTTTGATGGAAGCCTACATACTGCCCACCTTTGGTTGAAGACATATAGTATCTCTGGTTTGTCACCACTATCCATTCACCTTCTTTGCTAAAAAAGCATGTAGCAGTTGGGCTAATGTTTTTTTCAACTCCTACTTTTTTGGCATCCCACAGTCGAATACTTTGGTCATGTGATCCGGAAATAACCCAGCGACTATCCGTTGACATATTGACTGTAAAAACTACATCCTCGTGTCCTTCGAGTTTGGTTACCATTTTTCCATTGAGATCATAGGCCATTAGATATCCAGCTGTACCACCGACCAATAGCAAGGAATCAGGGGTAAAAGCTATGGAATACTTCTCTGCGAAATCGGTGATGGAAACCGGAATTTCTCCAAATTGTAAATGAGTAAACTTACCCTTCTTTTCTAACTGATAATTCAATGAAGCGTCCGGAAGGTATTTAACAAAAACGGATTTGCCATTTTTAGTGGCCCTCAACCCTCCCAAGTCCACCACAGGCACTTTATAATCGTAAGTTTTACCCTTGAAAGAAGCAGACCGCTCAGTGAAAGCACCTCCTGTAGTTGCTTTGTAAATATTGTTGGCTTTATCCATTTTACCGTAATCCCGACTGACAAGGTTAAATCCATGAGAAAAATCCACATCTCTAAGTCCTGTGATATGCCCCCAAGGTTTAGACCCTGTGGAAAAAGCTAAAAGGTTGTCATTCAATCCTGCACCCCATACTTTTTGAGTACTCCCCCCAATATTGGTAAGACTATCGACAACTCCACCTTTATATTGATAGATAGCTATGTTGCTGCCCGTACCACCAGCACTAAAAATTCGCTGATCAGGTGTGATTTCCATACCGGCAACAAAGGCTCCTTCATGAGGTTGGTAAGTTGCAGTTTCAGTAAGCTTTCCCTGATCAAATTGATAAATCTTGATGCTCCCATTATTGAAGCCAATCAAAGCTAATTTTCCTGCCTTATCGAATGTAATCGTAGATGGCGTTTGATCCAAAAACACAGAACTCAAAAATTTGAGTTCTGAATCATATATATTTATTTGATTGTCATCTGCTCCTGATAAAATGTACTTCCCTGACGGATGAAATGCGACTCTAATTACAATACCTACATGATCATAGGAAGTGTTAAGCAATGTTCCCGTATTCATATCCCACAGATTGACAAGGTTGTCTTGAGAACCACTTACAATTTTTCCTCCAAAAACATCTGCACACCAGACCGCATCTCCATGTCCTTCCAGCATATTTTTGAGTTCAAAATTCTTAACATCCCAAACTCCGACTTTGTTATCGTTGGAGGCAGAAATAAGGTATTTGCTATCGCTACTCCACCGCAAGGTATTGATGGACTTTTTGTGTCCATGAAAAACATGTACTATTTTTTGAGTACTAAAATCATATATTCGGATATCAGCCAGATATTTCAGGTCATTGGTGTCGCCCAGTAATCCGGCTGTAGCTATGTACTTACCATCCGGAGAAACCCGAGCCGAGTTTATAGCACCATAACTTTCTCCGCCAACATGCCCCAATATTTCACCACGCTGTTCATAACTATCAACATCCCAAATCCTCACTGTTTTGTCCCTGCCTGCTGTAATCACCTGCTTCCCATCAGGCGTCAGGCTTAGGTCCTGGATCAATCCTTTATGTCCATTGGGTTTTAATACAAAACTCAGATTTTTTCCCGGTGCTACATCTTGTGCCTTAAGTGGTAATGCCATAAGGCACAAGCAAACGTAATAAAGGATTCTCATAAACTCGACTTAATTCACCTTGGACTTACAATAATCTATGAATGGCTTGAGCTCCCCATTCAACGAAGCATCAGCGGCTACTGCCTTATTATAGCATTCCAAAGCCTTACCAAAATAACCAGCATTATAAGCGGAGTGTGCGGCATATTTAATTGATACCGCATCTTTATTATTGTATTCGTAAGCAGTATAGTAAAAGCTGAATGCATCTTGATAGTTTTTTTCTCGATAGGCATTTCCCGCAGCTGTTCTACAGAGATAGGTGTAAAAATCAATCAAAGTAGAACTTTTTGGAAACTTCTCCAACCCTTGCTCACAAACATTTAGCCCAGCAGACATACCGTTTTCATAATAGTTCGCCAATGCAAGTTCCGTGTAAACTGCACCAGAAGGAGCACCACCACCAATGACCATTGAGGCGAAAGTCATGGCACCCCTGTAGTCCTTTTTTCGATTCTTAACATGGGCTACATCAGCCCATATAGCTAATTTATTCTCATTATCATTTCGTGCCCTAAACATATCTCCTACTACTATCAATAAGTCATTGGCCTCCTGGTATTTTTCGTCAGTTATATATTTTTCTGCCTGTGCTTTCTTGGCTTGTATTTCCTGCCATTGTGTATCTTTTGCCAAAGCCGCTTTTTGTTCTTCACGATAGTCAATGTTAAACTCCTTTTGTAAATGGTAGAGTGCACTTTCGGCACCCAGTTCAGCCATAAGCTTTAAATCGGCTAAAGCTTCATCCCTTTTACCTAACTCAAGATATGCACCAGCACGTCTAGAGAGATTACTAACATTGGGAGGTAATACCTCTATCGCTTTGGTATAAGAAGCAATCGCTCCTTCCAGATTTCCACTACTGCTCATAACATTTCCTCTATTTGAGTACCCTACGGATAAGGCCTGTTTGTCGTCAGGTCTCAACTGAATAAGTTTGTTGTAATTTTGAAGTGCTTTGGTGTAATCTTTCAAAGTGTAATAAGCATTGCCACGTCCAGACAAAATATCATACAAAAGTTTCTTATTCGAATCGGATGTCATTAGTGCTTCCGCTTTATCGAAAAAAGCAATTGCCTCTAGCGTATTCCCTTTGTTAACGCCTTGAAGGTAACAATCATTTGCATCAAAGCAATCCTGAGCTAAAGCAGAAGAACATATTGATACTAAGAAAAAAGAGGATAAAATAAATTGCTGTAAAAGACTCTTTGAGGTGTTCATGAAGTGTTTTTATTTGATTACAAAATGTTCGAATCGATCTCTCGACTTTAGAACAAAGTTATATCCTGAAATAGGCTCTTGTCTATACCACCTTCAGGGTATATTTAGTTTTTTTATATTACCAGTTTGAAATGACTTAGAAATCTTATTTTCTTCCTGTTTGGGCTTTTGCATCGGGATGTGTTTCCAATATAGCTATCAGTTCCTTTAAAAGCTGAGAATTAAGATTATCATCATTGGTCACTAAGAAAACCCTTTACTCTCCATTGGTATCCGGTGATGGAATGTTTTTTTATTAAGTTAAAAATTGCCGATCATATCGAAATAGTGGATCTCTTAACACGAAGAGATTCAATATATCATCTGTAAAATACCTAACAGCAGAATCAGATAGATGATAACTTCCTTCAGTGATATAAAATAATTGAATTATATTTAACTCCTATTCTAAATAAATCAAAAATATCAATAAATTATGTCTAAAAAGAAGATGGAATTAAAGAGCCAGACCAGAAGAAATTTTGTGAAAGGCGTAGGCGTGGCAGCAGCCGGAATTATGATTGTACCGAGACACGTGTTAGGAGGTACAGGTTTTGTTGCTCCAAGTGATAAACTCAACATAGCGGGTATTGGGGCAGGTGGTAAAGGCACAAGCGATCTCGCAGAATTTGCCAAAAGTCCAAATGTAAATATTGTGGGGCTATGTGATGTCGATGACCGTCAGGCAGTAAAATCACGGGAATCCTTCCCTAAAGCCAATTATTATAATGACTTTAGGATAATGCTTGAGAAGGAGAAAGACAATATTGATGCCGTGTCTGTATCAACCCCGGATCATAATCATGCGGTAGCAGCGTATGCCGCTATGCAAATGGGAAAACATGTGTATGTACAAAAACCTCTTACCCATGATATTTGGGAAGCAAGGATGCTCACTGAAGCAGCTAAGAAATTCAAAGTAGTTACTCAAATGGGTAACCAGGGTGGTTCTGGAGACGGAGTTCGCAAAATGAAAGAACTTTACGATGCTGGTTTGATCGGGGAAGTGCATACTGTGAAATGTTGGACCAATCGGGCTATTTGGCCTATGGCTCTTGAAACACCTACTGTAAAGGACAAAATACCCAAAGGCCTAAACTGGGATTTATGGTTAGGCACAGCGGAGAATCGTGATTACAACAATGCTTATTTACCATTTGACTGGAGAGGCTGGTCTGATTTTGGTACCGGAGCACTTGGTGATATGGCTTGTCATATTATGGATCCTGTTTATAGAATTCTTCCAATCCTGTATCCTGATCAGGTAGAATGTAGCGTGGCTGATGCTTTCAAAGGCAAATTCGAAACTGCAAACTATCCGAAGAGTTTTCCTACTTCAAGCAAAATCCACTTAAGCTACCCCAGAACCGATGGTAAGGGGACAGTAAAAGTTTCGTGGATGGACGGTGGCCTTATGCCAGAGAGACCAGAGGAACTGGGAGATGACGAGGCACTAGGCAACTGGGACGGTGGTGTTCTTTTTATTGGAACCAAAGGAAAAATTTTGGCAGATTGTTATGGAGCCAAGCCAAGGTTGCTACCCTTGTCTTTGAACGAACAAATCAAAGTAGAAGAAACATTACCTAGGGTTCCTGAGGGTCATTATCTACAATGGGTGAATGCTTGTATCGCTGGGTATGGAAATGCAGAAACCAGTTCTTCTTTTGATTATGCGGGTCCCTTTACCGAAAGCATACTTATAGGCAACCTTGCATTGAAAGCCTATTTTGAAGAAGATCCAACTATTGAAAACAAAAGTTTCTGGGGTGGTTCAAAATATAATGGAAGGAAACGATTGAGATGGGATGCCAAAAACATGAGGGTAACCAACTTTGAACCTGCCAACAATTACGTAAAACGTACCTATAGAGAAGGATATTCATTGGGTTAAATACTCATAGAATTATAAAGATAAGGGAACTAATATTCTTGTCTTTTTCATCCAAAGTTTGTAACATAATTTTAAGGTTGATGTTTTAAAAAGACATCAACCTTATTTTTTGTCTCTGATGTAGAACAGATCGTTACACCGGACTTTCGTTATGCTTTAACTGCATTCAGAGTTGCCTGTCGATAGGTTTTTCTTTTGAAAACGCATAAAACCATTAACACAAAAGAGGTAATCACTCCTACTCCAATAGATAAATTGGTGTCCAGATTAAACCCTTCCGGTGCTACCAAAATATAGGACACAACGACACAAGTCATAAATACCGCAGGTATAAGTGCCATCCAATAGTTTTTGTTAGACTTCAGTAAATATGCAGTAACTGTCCAAAGTACAATGGTAGCAAGGGTCTGATTTGTCCAGGCAAAATACCTCCAGATCACGCCAAAGTTGACCTGAGTAAGCAGGAAGCCTGCTACAAACAAGGGAATACTGATCAACAGCCTGTTTCGGATGGAAGTTTGATCGCTATTCATAAAATCGGCTATAATAATTCTGGCACTTCTGAAAGATGTATCACCCGACGTGATCGGTGCAGCTACTACACCCAGTATGGCCAGAAGCCCACCAATTTTGCCCAATGTAGTATTAGAAATGGTGTTGACCACCAAGGCGGCATTGTCGTTGTTACTAAGCATTTCCATGTTTAGCTCTTTGACCCCTCCAAAGAAACTCATACTGATGGCTGCCCAGATCAAAGCCACAACACCTTCTGTTACCATTGCTCCATAGAAAATGCTTTTCCCTTGCTTTTCATTCCCCATACAGCGTGCCATAATGGGTGACTGGGTAGCATGAAAACCTGAAACTGCGCCACATGCTATGGTCACAAATAGCATCGGGAACAAAGGAAAGTCATCGCTCCTGTAATGCATGTTACTGAGACTGGCCATGGTGAGTTCGGGCACTTTCATTCCTTGGGTAAACATGGCAATAAACAAACCCACAGCCATAAATATCAAGGCCAGCCCAAAGACCGGGTACAGCTTTCCAATCACCTTATCGATTGGAAGTATAGTAGAAAGAACATAGTAAACCAATATAATCGCTATCCAGACACCAAGTCCCATATAGTCACCCGTCATGCCGGTAAGAATTTTTGCCGGTCCCAGCAAAAAAACCGCACCGACAATAACCATCAACAATACAGTAAAAAATCGCATGAACTGCTTCACACCATTTCCCAGATAGTAACCAGATACTTCCGAAATACTTTGTCCTCCATGACGGATGCTCAACATACCTGAAAAATAGTCGTGCACCCCGCCTGCAAACAAACACCCAAACACAATCCATAGAAAAGCAGGAGGCCCCCAAAGTGCTCCCGCCACTGCCCCAAATATTGGTCCCAGTCCGGCAATATTCAAAAACTGAATGAGGAAAATTTTCCAGGAAGGCAAAGTAACAAAATCAACACCATCGGCTTTGGATATGGCTGGTGTGGGACGATCAGGTTCGATCCCAAAAGTTCTTTCTATTATTTTACCGTAAATAAAATAGCCCGCAATAAGGACTAAAATTGCAATGCAAAGAGTGATCATAGTTTAATAGTAAGTGATTAGTCGATAGTTTGGGCTAACGTCGCAATTTTGTAAAAAACGTAAGTTCGTAAAACTATCCCATTCTGAAAACTAATCTAAGGATTCTCGAAGCAATTTTTGAGGGATGTAGTATGTCTTCATTATGAATGTAGTTAGGATTCACTATATCCATAGGTGATTCTAAGAAATTTTATTATCTGGTTATGTGTACTAAAAAACCACTATTGAATTAGTGTTAACTACAGTTAATATTTCGTTTTTCCAACTACATGATATATTGATAGCCATAAAATATGCAGTTTCGATCGCTTAGAAATTTAAGGAGTCAAAAATGTTTCTTGGAAAACCAAAGGTACATTGATCATTCTAAATAAATATATGATCAATGTACCTGCTAATGTGCCTGTATAATAGTACTATCCGTAAATCACACAATTAATTTACGGAAGCAACTCATTGGTTTTATTGCTCTGGCCAACCCGGATTCTGCTCCAAGTTTGGATTCAAAATAAGCTGTCTGATAGGTAATGGCATTAAATAATGCTTCTGGGGATCAAAAGTTCTGATGCTTTCAACGATCACAAAACCATTAGCATCAGTTGTAAAATTATTGCTGGAATAGCGTGGATCAATAGACCATTGCGTTCCATCAAACTTTATCCCCTTAATGGGTTGAGGCAATACAGTTTCAGCCGTTTTCCATCTACGTAAATCATCGTACCTAAATCCTTCAAACGCTAACTCTACTGTTCGTTCTCTTCGTATTTCGGTCTGCATATCCAGATTATTAGTATTTACAAATGTGTTGGTCAGGTGAGGCATGCCCACCCTATCCCTGAGTTTATTTATGGATTTGTCCAAGTCCTGATCGCTTATGCTGCCATTTCTTTCGAAAGCAGCTTCCGCATATATCAACAGTACTTCCGCATAGCGAATCACGGCGAACTCTATCCCAAAGGGTTGTTCTACTTCTGGTGTCATTTTAGTACCCTGATACCCGGTGGCTGTTCTACCTCCCCAGTCATCCCCGTCTTCCATATAGACAAAACCATTAGCAGTAGGATTTGCCCAGTTTTTCCACCACTCAGCAAACTGAAAAGACCAATAACGTTGGTCTGGAACCATCATATGACCCAACCGCGGATCTCTGTTTTGATATTCAGAATCAGTATTATCATATCCCATAAAATTGGGTGATTTATCAATAGGCAACCCGTCATTGCACAGGTACAAATCCATCATGGATTTTGTTGGATTTTGTTGGCGAACATCTACCAATGGAAAAGGATTGCCTGTACTTTTCAGATCTCTGTCCTGTCTCCTTACCAGAATGGCTTCCTTATCCTCGGCTTTGGTAATTCCGGCAGGGTTGGTCCTGCCATCACCGTCCAGCAAAAAATAGTAGCGATAACTATCGTCACCCAGCACATCCCTACGGTCAAACAATTCAAAACCACCATTCTGTATCACCTGATCGGCTGCAGCCATTGCCTGATCCAACATGGTATTTACATCAGCCAACCCGTGAAATTTCCTCCATGTACCCTCAAAAAGAGCCACACGAGCCTTGAAAGCCAAAGCAGCATAGGAAGAAACTCTTCCTACATCGCTACCAGTATTGGAAGTTGGTAGTAGGCTAATAGCCATATCCAAATCCTGAACAATACGAGCTACTACATCTTGTCTGCTGTCTCTGCTTTTTTGCAAATCTTCACTATCGGTATCGAGTGTCTGTGTAATAATAGGCACCCCTCCGTAGGTTTTCAATAGCGTAAAGTAGGTGTAAGCCCTAAAAAACAAGGATTCTCCTTTGAAAGCTTCCACCTCTACCTGCAGATTCTCATCTGCCTCTTCTATTTTTTCAAGCAAAAAATTGTACTTCCTAATGTTAGCGTAGGCTCCATCCCAAGTACTGCTATTCTGAGGTGCCTGATGTGTGCCTCTACTCACATCATTTCCACCCTCGGTATACCCTATATCTGTTTGCCTGTCGCTCAGTCCCTGACTTTGGTTGGGTAGCGCATCGTAAAAATTGTTGGCAAACAACCTAAAGTCGTTGGCACTCAAAAAGAAACTACTTTCTGTCAATACATCTTCAGGTGTCAGGTCAAGGTTTTTCTCACAAGAAAAACCTAACAAAGCCAATACACATATTATATATATTCTTTTCATCATTGTCATCTCGGTTAAGGTTTAAAAGGTAATATTTATACCAGTAGAATACAGTCTGGGAAAAGGTGTATAATTAAAACCAAATGGTTTTTCGGGATCAAATCCATCGGGTAGGTTGTGCGTTTCCCATAAGTTGCTTCCACTTACATATACCCTCAGGCTAGTGATTTTTAACCTTTCAATCAGCTGTAGGGGCAATGTATAACCAATCTGAAGGTTTCTCAACCTCAAGTAGGCATTGTTGTACATCTTATAGGGTGCAGCGGAAGTAGTCCAGTTCCAATCATCTATACCACCATTGCTGGTCATTTTTGGCCAGGTTGCATTCGGCCTATCCTCTTCATGGTATGTCTGTTGCCACTCATAGCCCCAAGGCTGCTCCCACCAGTTACCACCGAGTGGGCTATCTCCATTCATCACCTTCCAGCTACCTACTCCTACAAAAACAGCATTGAAATCTAACCCTTTGTAACTAGCCCCCAGAGTAACGGAGTACTGATGGTTGATCCTGTTGTTGTCCAGCAATATCAGGTCTCCCGAATCCGGATCTCCCGGCTTGTATAACCTACCTCCTTCCAGTACCCCATCGCCATCTTTGTCAACCCACATAGCATCTCCTATTCTGAGGTTCCCGGGTACCCCCTGCACATTTTTGTAATCGTCCAGAGTAGTCTGATCTGTAATCAGTCCACCATACTCATAGCCAAAGTACGAGCCTGTTGAGTAGCCTTCTATATAGCTGTTGTATCCAAATCCTGGCAAAATAGCATCTTCCAGACTAGTTACTGTATTGTTATCGTTACTATATACACCTTTTATGAAATAGTTAAAGTCTCCTACTTTGTCTGCCCACGTAAGAGCTACTTCTATTCCCTTGGTTTGTATTTCACCTCCATTGACAGTGGGCGGGGCTATGCCCAGCACTGTTGGAAATTCCTGACTGATTAGTATTCCTTCAGTGTTTTTTATAAAATAATCTAAACTACCCGATAGCCTGGAATCGAGTATAGAATAATCCAGTCCAAAATTGTTTATATTGACTATTTCCCACGTTCGGTTTTGGCTAGCTAATGGCGATGCTTCTGAAGCACCCTGCGTCTGAACCGGACTAACAGGATTCCCAAATATGTACACCCCACCAATGTTTATTCTTGAGAAATGATCAAATCGTCCCACATTGTTTTGATTTCCTAGTTGTCCTTTTGACACTCTCAGTTTGAGATTGTTCACAAAAGAATTGTTTTTCAGGAAGTCTTCATTTGAAATAACCCAGCCTGCTGAAACACCATAAAAATCACCCCACCTGAATTGCTTTGCAAAACGAGATGAACCGTCTCTACGGTAGTTTACCTCAAAGAGGTATTTTTCATTATAGTTATAGCTCAATCTCGAAAAATACGAGCTGATAGCATATTGGCTTTTAGTTTCATCGGTAGATTGTTCTTCCAAATCTCCCAGATCCAATACTCGCAGTGCTTCGGGTACATAATTTCTTGCGGCACTAAAAAAACGATTATCCGTTTCTTCATGACTAGCTCCAACTGTGACTTCTATATTGTGCACATCGTTTATTCTGCGATTATAAGTGGCAAAAAAGTCGGCAACCTGATGGGTATTTTTGTAGTAAGATGAACCCGCTCGTGTTCTGTCCGAAGAACGAGACGAAGGGTTTTCGTTCCAGTTATGGAATTGAATAATTTCTCTCAGAAAAGACTGATCTTCTACATTCAGATCCGTGCTAAACCTTCCGGTGATCGACAACCCTTCTAATGGTGTTAAAACAGCGTTGAATTGCGCCCGGGTGTTATATCTTAATATCTCGGTATCACCACCTGCCTCTGCCCATGCATGAGGAGGGCTGAAACCACCAAAATTGTAGTACCTGCCTTCGGGGGTAGAGAGTGGCATAGATGTCCATGCCTGGTCTATTCGTTCCGTAATAGCTCCATAATTGGTAGGTTCTATGACTTTTTGACGTTCAAGCGAAATATTTGTACCAATATTGAGTAGCCCATCAATTAAATCAAAATCATACTTCAACCTGGAAAAATATCGCTCGTTTGAGTTGTTTCCATACTTAAGCATTGATTCCTGATCCAACATCCCCACTGATATATAATAATTGGAATTAGTGGTACTTCCTGATACATTAAGGTTGTGTGACTGCATAAAGGCCGTCTGCCACATCTCTTTGCTCCAGTCTGTATGTCCCAGCCAGATGGTGGGAGTGTCCCCAAATGGTCCGGTTACCACCTCTCCCTTAGAAAGATCAAACCCCGGAGCAGTTACTATATCTCTCACATTCACAAAAAAGTGGTTGTTATTCCCATCATTTTCAAAAGCCTCTGAAGCCATGATCATGTGCTGCCTTACATCTGTAGATTTTGGAGTAAGCCCAGGTACGTTGAACGAATAATTCCCATCATAACTGATGACAGGCCGATCCGATCTGCCCTTTTTGGTTGTAACCAGTATAACGCCACCGGCGGCACGTGCTCCGTAAATAGCTGCCTGACCATCTTTCAGTATTGTGATGTCCTCTATGTCCTGAGGGTTTATTTTGTTTAATGCATTGGCATTAGACTCTCTTTGGGGAATACCGTCTATAACAATAAGCACTCCCGGAGATGACCTGGATGTAACTCCACGCACTTCTATAGAGTTGCCTTCGTTACCCACTCTTCCATCTCCTCTTAATACCAACAAACCTGGTATTTCACCTTGCAATGACGAAACTACCTCCGTCTGAGGCCTGCTTTTAAACATCTCCTCTCCTACAGAAAATGTGGATCCTGTAAGAGTCCCTTTGGTTTTGGAACCATAGCCGATTACCACTACCTCCTTTAATTTCTCGGCATCCAGTTCCATCTGAATATCAACAGTTGACCTACCAGCAATTGCAATTTCCGAGGTTTTATACCCTACAAACGAAACTACAAGCATTGCACCTTCTGGTAAGCTCAATTTATAATTTCCATCTAAATCAGTAGTAGTGCCATTGGTAGTGCCTTTTTCTATCACAGAAGCACCCGGCAGTCCTTCTCCGTTTTCATCGGTGATTTTTCCAGAAATTTCCACATCGTCAAAGCTCTCCTCAACAACAAAATCAGTACTTTTTTGTCCTTTCCAAACGTATATATTGTTATTTATTCTTTTGAAATTGTATTCGAATTCTCCCGAAAGTCGATCAAGTACCTTTTTTAGATTGGACTTTTTCAATTTCAAATTGATCCGGGAATCCGTATTTACCATTTGGCCTTGAGCGGTAAAAACAAAATTTGTCTGATTCTCAATTTGACTTATGATCTCCTCCAAAGAGGCATTTTCTGCCATAATAGAGACCTCTGTCGATTTTAAGGACTGGCCATTCGTTTCATTTGCAGACACAAATTGCAAGGTTACAACTTGTATCAGCATAATGTAGATCGAATATTTTGAGATATCCATTATTAGTTTTAGTAATATGTATTTCATAATTTTACAATTAGAGTAATTAATAAATCGATTACTTCCCGAAGCTTCAATTTGGGAAAATGAGTCTTAGGCTATTTGCAGTAGTCTAAGACTCTTTCATTCTCACATTGTGAAAAGTGTAGAGTCAAAGGCTATTTCATATCTTCTCCTTTCCTTTTATTGGCATCCTTTTCCATAGATTGTCCATTGGTTATATCCATTAAATTCATATTTAAAATCCAATAATGATTGTAAGCCTTTAAGTATAGTCTCAAGACTTTCTTTTTCATACTTTGCCTTTCTTATAATACAATTGCCCATCCCGCTGTTGTCCAATATTATCTTTTGGTCAAACCTTATCTCCAACATGGAAAGTACTTCTCTCATATCAACATTTTCGAAAAGAAGTTCTTTCGAATGCCAAGCCAAGCTTTTTCTCGCATCTACTTTTGCAAATGACAGTCGGTTTTGAGATCGGCTATATACTGCCTGCTCATTGGGAGTGAGTAATATTTTTTCATTGCCTTGAGTTTCAGTACTAAGTGATTCAACCTGTACCTTTCCTGTCACTACAGTCACTTCAATATCTTTTTGAGGATAAGCTCTGATATTAAATGAAGTACCTAAAACTTGCGTTTTTAGGTTAGCTGATTCTACAACAAATGGCTTTTCAGAATTTTTCACTACCTCAAAAAAAGCTTCCCCAGCCAAGATAACTTTACGTGTCTTTTCATCCTGTATTTCTGGAAAGCTTATAGAACTTCCGGCATTTAAAAAAACCATAGAACCATCAGAAAGTTTATATGAAGCCCTTTGACCTATTTGAGTTGTCTTGGTGATGTATTTCACCTCGCTCTCTTGATTATCGGACTGAATACCCACAAAAAATGCCAGCACCAATACAGCAGCTATGGATACTGCGATCTTTAATGGGGTCAGCCATCTTTGTTGGGATTTTTTAGGGGAATCCTTTTGGAAGATCTTTTCTAATAATTGCTTAGAATGCTTTGGTTTCAGAGAAGGATATTTTTTTAACTTTTCCCAAACATCTTCCAGAAGAGGATTGAGTTCATCAGAAATTGGTTGATCCTTGATATGATCAAAAAAAACTTTGAGTTCTTCGTCGGAACATTCATCCTTTAAAAACTTATCAAAAAGACTCTGTAGGTCAACTGTATCTTTCATGGTATTGCTTTAATACCTCTAATACAATTGTCGATACCCAAAAGGGTGAGTGGGTAAGAAAAAAAATTATATATCTGTGCTCCTAAGCAAAACGCATAGTAACAGAAACGTTTTCTCAGGGTACATATTAAGGGTTTTTCTCAATTCCGCAGTAGCCACCTTTAAGTGGCTTTTTACAGTATTTTTTGATATCCCCAGCTCGGTTGCTATTTCTTCGTATGTCAATCCCTGTTCATTTCTAAGCCTAAAAACTTTTCTTCTTTGTTTCGGCATTTTGTTCAATACCTGTTCAGCTAAACTGAGGTAGTCGTTATAGATGACTTCTTCTTCGGTAGAATTGCGATAGTATTGACTGGAAACTATCAATTGATCCTGCAGTTTGGAATCAAGAGAAGCCTTATTCACCAAATTGATTATTTGATTTTTAGCTATTCGGAATAAATAGGACTGAAAGGCAAGGTTTGGTTGGATGGAGGCACGTTTTTCCCATATTTTAGAGAACACATTGATGGTGAGCTCATCTGCCAAATCACGGGATTTAAGGATTTTATAACTAAAAGCGTAAATTTTGTCCCGATAGGTTTCAAAAATAGCCTCAAAAGCCTTGACATCTCCTTTTCGGAGTTCACCAAGAAGTTGGATTTGGCTGCTATCGCTTTCCCCTGATTTCATTCAAATTTGAAATTTAAACCGATCTGGAATAATAAAGTTCGTTTTCAGATCATATAAAGGGCTTCAATTTACATTAATCTCAAGAAAAACAAACGATTTGACGATAGTATGAAAAATAAATGAACAGTAAGGGTAGATTTTTTTTGAAAATCAATAGGTCTGTAAATATTGATAGAATGTTATCCAGATTCAGTAGTCATACCAACTACATGAGATCATTTACAAAAAACTGACAATAACTATCCTCACAGCAAACTGACAGGGTATTCATCAAAATTTTGTTTTGATGAAAACTTACTGCTTTCAAGCTTTTTAGCAGTTTTTACCGATGCAAGTATCTGGAAAATTCTTTTTGATAAGAGTTTTTGATTGATACGTAATTCAGATTTATTCCACTATTGGGCGGAATTTAAAAAAGAAAACAAAATTTAAATAACCTGAGACCATACCAAAATATATGGCCTCAGGTATTATATGCCAAGGCTGGATTACTCTAATTCATAAACGTCAAACCGAGACATAATTACAAAACTCGAACTCCATCCGACAATATGAAGTTTTATATACCGGGCACTAAGTGGAGAATAAAATTTAATATATTGATAAGAGGATGATGTAGATAGCTCAGCAGTACCTTGAGATGTCCAGTCTTCTCCATTTACACTGGTTGATACCATTATTGAATTAAGAGAGTAGCTTGTACTGTAGCTATGTATTCTAATACCCGAAATATTGGAATACTCGGCCGCCAGATCTACTGTAAGCGTACATTCTGTTGCCGGATTTACAAACCAGTAGTTTCGGGTACTGGTATTAAAGATATTAGACAAAGAGCCCGATGAAATAGGTATATCTAATGTAGCAGACCATTCGGATCTGTCATCTATGAGATCTCCTTCCATATCACCAGAAGTCGGTTTGGTATAAACGTTCGTCTCTTCTGTATTAATAACCAAATAAACTATATTGAGGTTTGAGCTTATTTCTGCGTTTTCTACAGAAGAGATTCTAACAGGAACCATGTAAGAATTAACATCCAAAAACTGTAAATCCTCCGAACTTATTGAAATTGTCAAACTATCATTGGATTGCACAGTTCCCTGAGAAATCATTAACTGATTAGTATTCATGTTCAAAGTAACAGCTTCCGGTAAGGGACTATATCCTTCCAAAATCAAAGAATTATCTTTTTCAAAAGTTACTTTAATGTCTCTTTCAGCTGAATGGGTACACTGCGCTGCTAATTTAATTTCCAGCTTGTCTGAATTACTCAATACGCTCCCTGCAGGAGTATTGATAACTTTAAATACGGCACTGTTTTTAGGTAAATTTATGGGACTCCAGAATGGAGTGTTGATATACACTTTATTCGTAGCAGTGCCTTCCACATCGAACGCTTCTTCCTCTTCGCAAGACTGAAACAATAACATTCCAATCGCAGCAAACCATATTGCTATATATTTCGAATTTATTATATTTTTCATCGTCGTAGTTTTTCTAATGTCCTGTTAATTACTACATCTGTTCTCGTCATCAGCTATCCAATTCACATAATCGGTTTTGTCATACTGATTACCATTTTGCCATGACTCAGACCAATCCATATCATAACCATTGCCTGTTGCATCTTTAAACACATGGCCTTCACCGTCATTCAACTTCCAATAAGCAAGCAATCCCTCTGATGCCGGATCAACCCCACAAATCCCCAATTGCAATTCACTTGATGTTAAACCTCTGTCCCATAAACGAATCTCTGCAATTCTGCCCAGAAACCTTTGCCTGTATGGATAAGAAGAGGAGGCCGTGCCACTATCAAACCAGGACATGCCCAATTCCAATCTTTGAAACACAGTTCCTTTTGTTCCTGCCAGTTCTGCATCTTTTACTCCATCAACGTACATGATGTATGTACTGCCGTCAAATGTCAGAGAAATGGTGTACCACTGACCTGTATTGAACCTTGTTGACGAAATCAATCCTCCTCCTGGGCTAACCCATTGCAGAGAATTCACATCCTGACCATTTTCTCCAAAACGAAGTAAATTGGTGATTGACTCATCAATCGGGCAAAAATTACTCAATCGGCTGATAGGCTCATTCCCCGGATGCCATTGATTGATATAACATTTGATTTCATAAGTAAATTGGGGAAGTTCAACAGGTTCATCTGCATAATAATTTCCGTAAAAATTCACATTGGTCATGTCCAAAGAACTATAGTGAATCACTCGTGAAACTCTTAAATAGATTGTTTTTGAAGCCTCTAAAACTTCCATATCCCCTCCTTCTATGCTTTCAATAGTTACGGGAATCATATAAGTTCGACCATCATGAAACTCATCAGCAGATGTAATACTAACAGTGACTCCACTAGATGCAGCACTACCTGCCTCTATCACTGCCTCGGTTTTATCCATGTTAATCACTGATTCAGGCAAAGGGTAATAATTCGTTTTATTCTTCATATTGTAAGATTCCACCAAAGAATTGTCCAGGGCAAATCTAACTTTGACATCTCCATCTACTTTACCAGTAGCTGAGGCTGTCACGATATATGAAGATGGCGTATCCTCTACTACAAAACTTACTAAAGGATTACTGTCAGTTCCGGTAACCAGAATAACCTCTTTCCCAAAATCCAGATCATCTTCACACGCTACAAAAAGCACAAGGCCAAATGCGCAAAGCAGAAGTGTTCTTATATTTATATATTTTTTCATTTTCATGTTTGTTTAAACTTTCAAATTCTACCTAACTATTATTGAACAGCAGGATTGGCAATTTGTATGCAACGTCTCAGGTTATAATATGGAATGCCGGAGCTATTAGAATATTCCCGGCCTATATAGAAGGCTCCAAAACCACCTTTAGCACCCTGAGTAGGATTCCAGCGAGCCATACCTTCCAAAGAATACATTTGACTTCCATCCGTTGTTAAGGTGTTTCCATCGTCTTCTACAAAAGGAGAACCACCGTTTTCAGCATGGCTTCCAAAGTTTTCAGTTACTATAAATTTTTTAGGTTTAGCCCAGTCAATTGAATTGTAATAACTTTGCAATCTGGAACCAGAATGCTCACTAAAACCTTGAGTATATGCCTGACGAATAAAATAGTTCACATAAGGTTCTGTTTCTTCATCCGGATATTGTGAGTAAAAGTCAACTATAAGGAGTTTATCGGGGTATTGTCCCATAGGACCAAAATACTGGCCTATGTATTGTACCAGTTTTGTAAAATTCTCACCTTGCAGCCAATCACCTTCAGGCTCATAGTCCAGATCAAGACCATCAATGTCAGCGTCCAAAACCTGATCGACCAAATACTGGCCATAAACTTCTATCCCTTCATCTGTATGATTTTCCGAAAGGTCATATTCGGTACCATCTCTAAGGGTAATAACTTTATTCATTCTCGTAATAGTAGGTGCCACAAAACGTGTTCCCAGCTTTTCACTAACATACCTCATGTCTTCGTAAGCTACAGGAGCATAACTATCACTTTGAGGATCATTACTTGGAATACCCATCCACAATGAGCAGATGTCCAAACTATCAGGAAGCCCCTTAATGCGTTCTCCCCATGAAGCAGGATCTTTGTAACCATCCACACCTTCCAACGGGGCATAAGCTGCATACCATACAAAACTTAATGTATGATTAGATTTTTTATATGCTCTAAGGTTTTCAAAGTACTGCTCATCGTATGTTTTTAACTTTTGAATATCCAATGACTCAACCTCAGTATCGCACCCTGCCATAAAAACAGTTGCAGAGAAAAGAGTCAAAAAACCTATTAGTTTTATTCTCATGATTTTCAAATTTTTATTTTTTAACACTGAATTATTTCTGGTCCCACCAAAGTTTAGTACCTCCATTATCCGAGCCACTTAACAATGAGACTCCTACTGTTACCCCAGCCTGATTATTGATGTATTCAGATTGAGGGAAGGGAATTCTACGAACCTGTTGATCACTATTGATCGTGCCATTACTATTGTTAGTAACAACTGGTAATAGCCTTGGGTAACCTGTTCTCCTAAATTCTGCCCATCCTTCAGGGCCATCAGGAAAAATGGCTATCCATTTTTGAGTAATAATTCTTTCGAGATTTCTTTCAAAGGAATCTGCCTCATCCCAGGCTATAGTAATATCACTTGGAGCTGAAGCATTAAGACTTGAACCTTCGGCATTATCATTAAATGCAATCGGAGTGCTTTCTGAATCATTAATATAACTATCTGCTCCATCAACATTATTTTCCAGGAATGAAACACTAATACCTTCTTCGTAAAATTCTTGAGCGGTACCATTCATATTCCATCCCCGAAGTGCACCTTCTGCTCTAAGAAAATAGGATTCCGCTCCAGTCATCCATACTATTTCAGTGTTACTTTGATTTACATTCAAATTCGAAATATTATCACTCACATACCTCGACCATACTGACGTCTCAATTCCCAACCGTACACCATGATACCCTCCATCTTCTGTAGGAGTAAAATAAGCTCCCAACCTGGGGTCTTCATAGCCATTCATATAAGAATCCATAGATGCGCTCATCCGTGCCTCACCGTCATTGAAGTTATAGGATATATCATACAAAGGATGATAATAGGTGAGATTGGAAGAGTGTTTTAAAGATGCTGCTTCACCCGGACTTGAAATAAGGCCAATTGGATTGTTAATAGACTTTTCGGCTTCTTCTTGCGCCAGAGCAGGATTTGCATACGCAATTCTAATGGCTAAACGCAACCTGAGAGTATTAGCAAATTTTACCCATTTTGTAGCATCACCACCATATATGTAGTCGTAATTAGCCAAAATAGTAGCAGAAGGATTGCCAAGTACATAGTCAGTCAACTCATCTATCGATGAATCCAACTCCTCAAAGAACATAGTATATACATTTTCCAAGGCATCATAGTCATTTTGTAGAGAACCACTCCCAAAATTGATATAAGGAACAGACCCATAAGCATCTGCCACCCTATGCATGGCCTCAACTTTTATCACTGTGGCTAACGCTGATACTTCGGGTAATCCTTGTTCATCTGCTATCTCAACTATGGATTGCCATGCAGGCATTACACTTGAAAACCCAGAAGTGAAGGTTTTCTCGATCCAACCTGTAATAAAATAGTAAGAACCATTGTGTACACCACTATACCATGATCCGGTTGGTGCAATATAACCTGAATACAAATCGCTGGTCAGACCTTGTGCTACCTGATAATCACTACTTAAATTGTTACCATCATCAAATAAAACTACATTTCTCTGCATCTGAGAGAAAAAAGCACCTGTTTTAAGGTTATCATTCGACATCATCTCCTCTGTGGCCTCATGCTGATTGGTATTGGCCTCCTCAAAGGAATCTGTACAAGAAATCATCAGAGTCATCAAAATCAGACTCAAACATGAAACTCGATACGAGTTAATTATCTTATATAAAATCATAATTATTGACAGTTTTAGGTTTTTAGAACTTTAACTTGACAGAAAACCCTATGTTTTTCAAACTAGGTGTCATAAAGTAATCCACCCCTTGAAAATAAGTTCCTGTGTTAGCTGTCAACTCAGGATCATAGGGGGCTTTGTTGTAGATCATAAACAAGTTGCGCGCAACAAAGGAAATATTAAGGCTCTGAATCCAATTGGCTAATGAATTAACAGGAACATCATAACCTAGTGTTACTTCACCCAACCGGGCATTGGTTGCGCTATAAATGTACATAGATCCAATACCTCCATTGGTTCCACCAATGGTCTGATAGTATTCCTTAGCAGGAATCCGTTTCCCATTTACAAGTGCTCCACCAGAATCTCTGGCTTCCTCCGAAGCTTTTGATACACCGAAAGCATCCATAACGGCCTGCGTATTGGACACCACTACACCACCAAAACGAGCAGTAAACAAGAAGCTGAATGAGAATCGATCCCAACTAAGATTGTTACCCCAACCTACATTAGATTTTGGTGCACTGTTCCCTGCTTTTACAAAAGCATTTGACTCTGCTGCCACAGTTTGTGATGATGGATCAACAAAGATTGCTCCGTGCTCGTCTGTTTTCAAGGTGTTGACATAAATATCACCCATAGATCCCCCTTCTTTCAGTATCATTTTATAACTACCTGTGCCACCCATATCCAGTTGGTCGAGAGATATAATTTCTCCTGTTTTAGGGTTTTCCCATTCGGGAAGTAATTCAATGATTTTGTTTCTATTCAGGGAATAAGTCAAATATGAGTTCCAATCAAATTTCCCAACTGTTTTATTATATCTCGCTGTTAGCTCAATACCTTGGTTATTGACTTTTCCTGCATTGACAATTACACTGGTAAATCCGGAAGAAGCAGAAAGAGTAGGCTCGAAAAACTGATTATATGTACTTGACTTGTAGAATGTTGCATCCAAAGTAAGGCTATTCGAAAACAAACCCAAATTCAACCCTACTTCCCAGGATTTGGTTCTTTCTGGCCGAAGATCTGTGTTCGGCATCCTTGTCTGTGTTTGGGGATATCCACTTGACAAAGGATAGGTGGGTATTGTAAGAAATACATTGGGCTCGTTACCAACTTCAGAATAGGAAGTACGAACTTTAATTAAAGATAATACATCAGATTCCAATGCCAGAATGTCCGATATAATACCAGTCAAACCAACAGATGGATAGAAAAAAGAACTGATATCCGACTGAGCCAAATTAGAAGACCAATCATTACGTCCTGTTACATCCAGATAAACGAGGTTCTGATAACCCAGCTGAGCACTTGCAAAAATTGATTGCTTTTTTGAAGCATATCCCGATTGAGAAGATTCCCCGGTAGAAGGATTAACATTAGAATAAGTAAATAAGTTGGCTACACCCAGCAGGTTGCCACCATACATATTCTGATCATAATCAATATTCAAAAAGTTAGATCCTACGTTTGCGGTTAGATTGAAACTCTCTTGAATTTTCTTATCAATGTTTAGTATTACTTCTCCATAAATTTGTCGGGTAGCCGCTTCATTTAGAGCGTAATATCCATTGTCGGATGCAAAAAGCCGGTTAGTAGAAGCACTGAACTTTTTCTGGTATTTTTCATTGCTTTTATCCATCTTGATACGTCCTGAAATACTCGCCCAGTCTGCAAATTGATACTTCAAAGACGCATTGCCCATGTACCTTTCTTTGTTATTGACAAACTTATTCCGCTCTGTTATCCAGTAAGGATTTTGTATAGACATACCCTGATCACCGTATGGCCAGAATTGAGTTTTGAAATTTCTTGAAGCATTGTATCTTTCGTAAACTTCTACTTTAGAAAAATCATCTCCTGCGGGAAATAGATATACAGCAAGGAATGGGTTAAAATATTGCCCCTGAGCCACCATGTTTTGCTCTTTCACATTACTACTCATGAACCCTATGTCCAGAGTCAGGGTTTCATAAATTTTTGATGTGTTACGAACAGAAAAATTATACCTGTCGTAATTGTTATTGTGTATTATTCCTTCTGAATTGACTGTACCGGCAGAAACGTAAGTCTGACTTTTTTCCGAACCTGTTGATAAACTCACCGAGTTAGTAATATTAACTCCTGTTTGGAAAAAATCAGCCGGATCATAAGAAGAAGGGTTAGTAAGCTTTTCTCCCCAACTGAAATAACTTCCACTTTCCGATTGCCCATAAGTTTTTTGAAATTCCGGTAAGACAAGTGGTGATGAAAATATCGTACTGTTTGAGATATTTACGGTCGTTTTCTCCTTGCTTCCTTTCTTGGTATTAATTAAAACCACTCCGTTGGCAGCAGAACTTCCATATAGTGCCGCAGCAGCAGATCCGGTTAACACTGATATACTCTCTATATCCTCAGGATTCAGGTTAGATATACCATCACCAGTCTGTCCTGCCCCTGAAAAAAGATCAGAAGGTTGGGCTGTAGATAAATTCGGCATTGGAATACCATCCACAACATACAAGGCATTGTTGTTTCCTGAAATAGATTTCACACCACGCATAACCACTCTGGAGGTACCTCCTACTCCGGATGATGAGCTTTTGATCGTTACCCCTGCCACTCTACCGTTTAGGTTGTTTACAAAATTGGCATTGGCAACCTGATTAATTGACTTTCCTGAAATTTCCTGAACATTGTAAGTCAGAGACCTGGTCTCTTTCTCAATACCCAAAGCAGTAACCACAATTTCCTCCAGTTGCTCGGCATCCAATTCCATCTGGACATCAACTACAGAACGGCCTTCCAAAGTAATTTCAGTAGTTTTATAGCCTACAAATGAAACAACGAGAGTAGCAGTTTCCGGTAAGCTTAATTTAAACTGGCCATCAAGGTCAGTAGTAGTACCATTGGCAGTTCCTTTTTCTATGACGGAGGCACCAGGAAGTCCGTCACCATTTTCATCGGTAATTTTACCTGATATATCTACATCTGCGAGTACTTCTATACGATTTACATTGTTTTTCACCTCGGCTTTCAACATAGGTGAAACTGAAATTCCATTGTTGACCTGACGAAATTTCAAACTTGCCTGTTTTGATACTTCCATCAGGATATCATACACAGATCTGGATGAACCAGGTTTTAAGTTGATAGTAGTTTTTTCGGGCAAATCCTTTTCCAAATAGAGCATCTCCAAATCAGAGTTGGATTCGATGAGGTCAAACACTTCTTTTATGTTGAGCCCGTTGACGGTGTTTTTTATGATGATATCACTGGTACTTGTATATTGTGCATTGCCATTATAAGCATACAACATCGTCATACAAAAAACCTGTAATATCAAACCACATGTCGAAAATTTAATGGTCATTTTCAATAACCTAAGTAATCTTAAATTCATTATCTTTGTGTTGAGTGAAACATACGTTTTGCTGTTTTCTGAATAATCATTTTCGAAGGTGTCTATTCAGGAACATCTTACCTCGGATGCCTTGCACCCGGGGTTTTCTTTTTTTTAAATAGTTTGTTAGTTCATCTTTTTATTAAAATCTAAGTGTAACAATCTTTTGATCAATCGTATATTCAAAGTGCATAGAATGACCAAGCAATTTGAGTACATTGACCAAAGTCTGATTTTTGAATTTTCCGGTAACTTTTATTTGCTTTCTTTTTTCTGTTGTTAAACTTTCTATACGAAAGGATACATTGTACCATTTTTCCAGAGTACTAAGCATATTATCAAAATCTGTATTATTGAAATAGATAATACCGTCTTTCCACGCCAATACTTCCTCTACATCAAACTCAAGCACAGAAAATTCTGTGGGGCCTGCATTCGCCTGTTGTCCGGGTAATAAAATAGTATTTTCCAGAGCGTTCTCTTTTGCAACCCTCACTTTCCCTTCATGCAGGGACACCTGAATATCATCATCCTTAAATGCATTTACATTAAAAGCTGTCCCCAATGCTGTAGTAGTAATACCCTCTGATTTAACTCTAAATGGACGATTCGGATCTTTTACCACCTCAAAATATGCCTCTCCCTTGAGCGTAATCAGACGGACACTATCTGAAAAATCCATCTGATAAGAAATGCTGCTGGCCGAGTTGAGCCATACGTGTGTACCATCCGGCAGTTGAATTTCTGATTTAACACCTTTAGGATTCTCCTTGATCACCTGTTGAATATCAGCTACTACCTCGGTTTGGTTCGCTGTGGGGTAATAGTAGAAAAGCCCGGTTGCAATAAGAATGACTGCCGCCGCAGCATACCTGATAATTAAACGAGTCTTATTTCCCTTATTTAATTCTTTTCCAAGTCTGACCCATTCTTTATTCGTATCAATCTGGGAAGCACTTATCTGGTGTTGGGTGAAATTGTCCCAGTTATAAATATCTTCCGTTACTTCTTTGTGATTCTCTTTCCATTGACCCAATTCTTGCTTTTTAGCATCAGAATTTTGACCAAATATTTCGTTTACGAAGAGCTTCGCTACATTTAAATGTTCTTTTACTTTTTGGATCATTTGTCACGCTTCTAGTTGGATACCCCTAAAACCAGAAAATCAATGAACAGGGTGACAGTTGCATGAAAAAAATTATTCCAATAAGAAATTTAGTAAGATTACAGACATTAATTGATGTGCCAGAATATTTTTAAGCTTCTTGTAAGCACGAAGCTTAAGTGTCTTGACTGTATTTACTGAAATATCGAGTTCTTCGGCAATTTCAGGATTGCTCAATTGATTCATCGATAATTGAATAATCTTTTGGCTTTGCAGTCCCAGCTTTTTAATAGCGACATCCAACATTCTATAGGTTTCTTCTTTAACTATGTCTTCCAGAAAATCATTCTCTGAATATGAAAAGTATTCATCATCAGTCAAACGTAAACTATTTCTGTTTTTCTTAATGCTATCAATTGAACTGTTTCTGGTCAATATGTACAAATAGGCTTTAATTGACTTTTCATTCTCAAACATGGCATCTGACTTCAGCAACTTAATAAAAACCTCCTGAACTACATCTTTTGCCGCATCACTATCAGAGACTATTCTTTCGGCATACAAGCACAATGTAGGAAAATAGGCATTGAATAATGCTTTAAAATCCGGACTGTTATATTTTACCTTTTTGTCTAAATAATACATGCAAATTATCCTGAGCTACGATCAATAAATTGATAACGGATGAATACTGCAATGATATAGCATTTTTTTAAATAGATATGACAGGGTTTGCCAACTCGAAGACCCGAGCTGGAAATAAAGTAACCTGATGTTCCCAAAATAATGCGGGAATATGATGATCGATATAAAATCGTGATGATTCTATTTCATTCCGATCATAGAATTGAAAATAGCCTTTTGTTCTTTCATGGCTGCAATCCTATCGGTTGGAGTTGTTCTGGCTTCCAGTAAAATCCAGCCTTCATATTTCATATCTAAAAATAAGTCCATGAGCTGCTGGTAAGGATATTCCCCCACATTTAATTCACGAATATGAACTGTGTCTCCAAACCATTTTTTTACGGAATGAAAATTAGCTTCCAGCCCAGGTGACAATAAATCCTCATCATTGCAATTCCAGCACATCTTAACACTTTTCTCCGTTACCTGATCAAATATGGCTTTCATATTGGGGATTTCCTGAGTTTCTTTGCCATGTACTTCAACCCTGATTACCTGCCCTAAATCACTGGCATATTTCCCTATTTCATTGAAAGAAGCTGCAATTTGAGCAATAGTTTTTTCTTTTGGCACTTCTTTGGGTATGGCATTAGGTTTTACCTTAATGCCCGTCGCTCCAATATCTTTACACAACTTCAGATATTCCTTTGTTCCTTCAATGTTCTTACGAACCTCCGCCTGATCTACATGGTGATAATCAAAATTGGATCCATAACCCAAACAGGTAACCGGGCTATCTGCAAAGCGCTTTTTAACATCCAATCGCTGATTGGCGTTCAAACTTGTTTCTACTCCATGAGCATGTTGAGTTCTTAATTCTACTCCCAAAAGGCCTGTCTTTTCACAATTTGAAATCAAAGTTGGTAGATCCCAATCTTTACCCCACTGATAGGTGACTAAGCCCAGCTTCATTTCCGATTTTTTAAGCATGGCTTGTACTGAAAACGGATCGATTAACGAAAGCCCTACACCTGCTACTGCACTTTTTTGGAGAAAATTGCGACGTTAATTATTTTTATCCATAATAGTTTTAGAATGGGTTGATTAGATAAAAGGCATAAAAAATGAGCGGAAATTCACGCCCACCCTTTATGCCATCACTTTATTTAATTTTTCTTATATGAGTACTAGAATTTTTATACCTTATCAGGAACTTCAAAGCCTTTTCTGTAATTTCTGGTAAGCATCTTGTCTGCCTCAGGATCGTTTACAAATGTTTCAGAGGCAGGGTTAAAATTCAATACCCTTTCCAATTTGTAGGCAATGTTACCTAAATGAGCCAATCCTGAAGACAGGTGTGCTGACTCTACAGGCCCATTAAGGATAGACTTGTCGTGCTTACGAACAGCTTCAATGAAATTGGCAAAATGCCCATCAGTTCCTCCATCGCCACGATCCATTCCGGTGGCAGATTTCCCACCATCAGTACCCGATTTTCCCGGCTCTCTGTTTTTTCCCAAATAGGTACTATACTTATCATAACCGTCCACAACAAGTATTCCCTTGTCACCATAGAAAATATTTCCTACTGTGGCTCCTTCTTCAGTATTTGTACACCAAGGACGTACTTCGAATTGGATAATCTTACCTTCGTCAGGGTATTTATAAACGGATGTCAATACCTCCGGAACTTCTTTACAATCGTCCCAAAGGAACTTGCCACCCATGGAAGTGATTTGTGATGGAAGTCCTACATCCAATCCCCACATGCATAGATCGGTTTCATGAATACCCTGGTTTCCAACATCACCATTACCATAGTCCCAATGCCAATGCCAGTTGTAGTGAACGAGATTTTTAGTGAATGGGCGTTTTTGCGCCGGACCGGTCCACAGGTCATAATCCAAACCATCAGGTACAGGAGAGAATCCCTGATCACCTATATCGCCTCTCCAACGAAAGACAAGTCCACGAGCCATATATACTTTACCAATATAACCTTCACGCATCAATTGTATGGCTTCTTGTACAGCAGGAGAACTCCTCAACTGAACACCATGCTGAACTATACGGTCATATTTTTGAGCGGCTTCCACCATTTTACGCCCTTCCCATATATTATGAGACCCTGGCTTCTCCACATATACATCTTTACCTGCCTGACAAGCCCATATAGTAGCCAATGCATGCCAATGGTTGCAGGTAGCGATACTTATCACGTCAATGTCTTTGTTGTCAATAACACGACGAAGATCTTGTTCAAGGGCAACATCCTTGTTGTAGGTTTCCTTAAAACTCTTTTTTCTTTCTTTCAATAGATTCATGTCCGGATCACATAAAGTAGTGATCTGAACATTATCCTGAACCATCAGGCTTTTGATATGACTTTTACCCCGGCCGTTTATGCCTAATACGGCTGCATTTATTCGGTCATTCGCTCCAAAAACTTTAGAGGGGATAATTGTGGGGGCAATAATTGCTACTGATCCGGCAGCCATTGTCTTTTTAAGAAAATCTCTTCGTGCTAAATTCATAATGATTGTTATATATATTGGATACTTAAAATGTAATACTCTATTAACTCATCTGATAAAATTAATATGATCAGGTGACTAATTTAGGAATATTTTCTATTCTTTTCATAAAGCTATCATAGGATCAACATTTGATATTTCTGCTTACCATACTCAGATAGTAGTTGTTCCGTATCATCATGGCTTTTGTGACAGCCATTTCCGTAGCTAGGTGAAATTTATAATTATTAGAAATCAGAACTGTCTTTTTGCTTCTATTACTTTTTTCAATTTCACCAGAAACCAGTCATTGTCTATGGTAAGGTCATTCGAAAAACAAGCATGTAGCTCAGGTGTTAATTTGATCGGTCTTTCAAAAGCGGTCAGAATCTGGATTTTATCCTGAATAGATGCAATTAAATAGATTGAAATCAAAGACTTTTGAATTTGATGGTTTAAGCCGATTTTACTCAAAGCATTATAGGATAGTTTTTTAAATTTTGGATCTTCAAAAGACCTAAGTCCCTCCAAAACCAATGAATCCAATTCAGGTGTGGATGTTAGTTTTCCATTTGACAATAAATCAAGAATGAAATAACGGTACTTGCTATCCTTATTTGTGACAAGTGCTTTGAGAATTAGATTCTTTTCATTTAACTGATTAGCAGTTAACTCAACAAGCTGCTCTTTTTCTCCCAGGTGGGCAAGATGCCAAATGGTGTAGGTAGTATAAACAGCATCTTTTACGGTCTCCATAGCAATTTCCGTTTTCGTCGCTCCCGATATTCCATCAACCCCATCTCCCTCCTGCTGCTCCACCAAATTGGTGAACTCATATTCTCTCAATACAGACCAATCATTCTTCAAAATACCCATCAAATGTTGATAATCTTTTACCGAAAAAATACTGTGATCCGTTTTTGTCAAGTGCTCACCATGTACTTCAAGCCCAAAAAAATCTCCAGTACAATCCCAGTAAATACCAATATCAATAAGCAGACACTCACCAGTCAGGCAAACAGGAGTTAATACCCTACGATACCAATAGATCAAACCTGAACTGTCTCTATATTCAAGTATTGGAATTTCATGTTCCTGATCATCGAGAATAACGAATTCCTGCTCCTGACTGGTTAACTCCAAACCTTTTAATTCCTGTGACTGAAAAAAGACTACATCCTTTTGAGAAAAGTGGGTCGCAAAAAACAAAAGGATAAATTGGATCAGCATAGTTGATTACACCTCTACTTCCTTAACCAGTTTTACTGTCGGACGAGGATAGGACAATTTGCTCAATTGTTTCTTCCATACCCTGCTGTCGAATTGGTAATCCTTACTTGTAAGTGCTTTTAATTCCTTTGAAGCAAAATCTTTGAAATTGTAATGAATGTCATCCAGATAGTCTGCTAATAAATCATAACCTACTTTGGAGCCACACCTAGCCATTGCAGAGGCTATAAAAAGTTCCAAATCACCACCATAGACCCTCCATCTTGTTTCTTGATACTCCTGAGTGATAAAACCACCTATATTTTTATCCTTCAACAATTTCTTAAATCCATCTTCAAAAAGTGTATTAGGAACCCTTTCTGCATAAAAACATATCGCCATGATCCTATTGAAGTTGGGAATGATTTTCAAATCAATTCTGCCATTGAAGTATTCGTTTTCCCTTTCGACCATTCCTCCTCCTGACTCGGTATTGCCTAATATGTGACGAATCAAATGTTTGCAATCGGTATTCTGAGCCATAGCCAGCAAAGCAATATTTTGATTTATCTTCCAGAACAATCCTAACAGTATATTTTTCTCTCTACCACGGATATCATCGTAAGTATCTACATAACCTCCTAGGTAACCTTCCTTTTGTTCCTGCACATACATCTTTTTCAACTCCTCTACGATCAAATCATTTCCTTCTTTCTCCCCAAACCATGCCAATGCCTTGGCTAGTAACAGCATATTACCGTCTGATTTATTGAAGTACTCTTTTAATACCGGTAGGGCTTTGTCCTTTGGAAGTTTTACACATTCGTAAAGGTATTCTGGTGCACCTGTCGATAACATTTTCACCCTTCTGGTTATTTCTTTGTCATCATTAACCAGATTCCCTGGTTGTTTGGACATGCAGTCTTCGGTCAAATAACCCAAAGCCTGCCATTCCTTTTGAAGGGCAGAAACATCATAATCCTTTGGCTGTATCTTGTTCCATGCCTGATCAGCCGCTACCTGCCCCGTCAAATAACCCAAAACTGCTAAGTCGGCACTCATACGAGTAAATTGCAATGCATTGTGAGTTTGACTGATACCTCGTCCTGAAATTAGCATTCCATCCAGTCCTTTTGGCACGATAGACCGATATGGAATTTCAACCACTACTACATTGGAATGGGGTAATAGAAAGCCACACTTGGAGTACTCTGAACTACCAATGGTATGTGGGTCAAAATCACTACTCGTTAGTGTCATCACATCGTCGAAATGGGTGCCCTCAGAAGAGTCGATGAGGTCTAGTATATATAACCCTTCTATTCGTCTGGACTCTCGTACAGTAAGCATTGGAAAAAAATCATAATAATGAGCCTGATAATGAGACAAAAACAATCCCCTTTGCAATTCTGAGATTTTAGTATTGTCAATGATATCATAGTCTCTGCCTGTAGCAGATGGAAATTTCTTTGCTCCTCCCTTTTGATCCCACTGACTATAATCCTGGGTCATACCAGATCGGGAGTCACCATGGCTGAATATAGCTCCTGCAAAAGCCGCCAAATCTCCATCTCCAGTAGCATCTATGGTAATATCCCCTTCGACCAATTCCAATTTGCCATGACGACAAATTAAAATACCTTCAACCCTTTTATTTTTTACAATAGCACCGCACATGATGGCTCCAGAAATGAATTTCCCTCCACCATTTAATACTTCCATCAGGTGAAATAATCTACGACCTGTATTGCCATTCATCTGATGGTCGTAAGCCACCTGAGTAGCCATCTCATTTTGCTTTTTAAAGAATTTATGATCTTTGTAACCATGGTAATAACCCATAACTCCTCCTACTGTTTTAGTGCCTCCGAGATCATTGAAGTAATCTACAACAATAGTGTTGGCACTTTTTTCTACAGAACCCATAGCGGCCATAGCACCTGCCGTGCCGCCACCAGCTACCAACACCTGGCATTTGTTCCTATTCGTTACCCATTTCGCAAAATCGAAATCACATCGCTGTAAGGGAACACTTAGTCCCGGTTCGTCAGGGTTAGAAAAGGTCAATTGATCGAATGGGATTTTAGCCCCTACAACCAATAATTCATTGGCTTTACCTTCAGTTTTAATTGTCCTAATACTGGAAACCAATTTCTTAGCATCCGCTTCTATTTTCAATAATTCTTCACAGCTCAAATTAGCAGCATCGTTTGCAAGCAAATAATGTCCTTTTAAATTGGTATTTGGAAGTGTATTGTCTTTTAAAATAATTGTACTTTCCAAGGCGAACTGTTCCACTTTAGCCTCCACTAAAGAATTATCTAAACCAGAAAATCCTTTGCTAATTTTAGCTGCAAACAGCCTGGATTGATGTTCAATTTCGTTGATGTTTTGTGAATTGACAGGATATTCGAATTCAAGGAATATCTGATCGTTTAAATGTTTGCCTCTATGAATTTGAATCTTTTGGTCGCACAGTCCCAGGCTTTCTGCTGCAACTATTTCCTTTTTTTGTGGATTCTTTACCTTCAACACTTCCATCACAAAGCCAGCCTTTTCTATTTGATAATCATTTCCAACCAACCCACGACTGAACAACACATTATCTGAGCTGTCAATAAAATCATTACACTTAACGGTATGCAGTCCATGTTTTCCAGCCAACAGAACACCTCGCATATTTTCACCATCAGAAAGTACCCCACACACATCTGTCATTAGCAGGATATGAATCTTTTGTTGCAGCAGGTTTCGCAACATGCCCTTTTTGATACTTCCGCCAAACAACAGCAACTCATCATCAAACTGACTGCCATTCACACCACTCCCTTCTGAGTTTAAAACTTCATCTTTTTCACCCTCTGGCAACAATAGTCGCTTCAGTTCTTTACTGAGCGAGTCAAAACCTTCTGTACCAATCCACAATTTTTGTTTGGCAGTGATCTCGTATCCGGGACTTGTCCTTTTTTCAACAATTAACACATTTTTTCCTTGCTTCGCTGCTTCCATAGCTGCAAAATATCCAGACAAACCAGCCCCATTGATTACCAAATCATATTGATCTATTGCTACATCATTTGAAAATTGTGCATTGATTTCTTTTTCTAACTGGTAATTGATAAATCCAGGCGACACCAAAATGGCACCTGTGGCTGGTATGCTCAGGTTCAAAAATTCCCTTCTTTTCATTTTTTGCGTTTTTTTATGAATTGTATCTATGACACATTTATTCAATTATTATTAATTCTTTAATCCTCGAAAAAGCAAAGTCATCCAAAATCATCCTAATAATGTGGTGATGGTCTCCGTACTTCTTTCGTAAATTTTCTCAACTTCCGTTCTCGATTTTTTCAATTTGGATTTAGCTCCTTCATAGTCTTGCCAAACTTTCCGAAGGGCATCTGCTATTTGCTTGCCTTCTGTTTCTTCTATTTCAAATACCCAATCGTCAAAACCAAGGTCATAATACATGTGGCCTTTAATGGTGTCCTCTGGTTGCCGTAGGTAAAACATAGGCGTCCTCTCCACTGCGGCTATGATCGGTGAATGACATTCAAAACTCAACAATGTATGCGCTTTGGCATACACAGAGGCTGCTTCATCTGGCAACCAATAACCTCTTTTCACGACATAAGGCTTAACATCATCAGGTAGTGGATTAATAAGCAATTCATCCATGATGTCAACCTGATAAGTCATTTCAGGGCATACAAGTACTTTGTTACCCGTTTCTCTCACCCAGGCAATCATCGCCTCACGCATCTTAGCATGATCTGCTTCTTTTTTCAGTGCATTCACTTCTTCCACTTGCTTGATTTTCTCTTCTGTCCAATTGACTTTTTTGAACTTGTGGTAAGGTGTATACCTCAGCCGAGGAATGGCACAAATAAATTTTTTATCCTCCAGCCCATTTGTTTTCAAAAACGAATCGGCTGTGGCATCATCATGTATGTTTAAAAAGAAAGTTGCATCAGGGGCAAACGAAATATGATCTCCTTTAATGCCACTTTTTTTCAAAACGTCAATTGAAAGCGTTTCACGGGTATAGATAAATGAGGCTTTTTTGAGCAAAACCTGTAGTGAGCCGTCTATATGCTGGATAGTCGTCCCAAATACTCCAAAAGGTTTGTTGGAATGTTTCACCCAAGCCTCCAAATTTGTTCTACCTACTACTGATGGCCCGGATCCATGAATCATCACATCAGCGGCATCAAAAGCATCAATTACTTCAGAGCTATCCACATTGTATTCCTTATCCACATTACCATAAATAATTTTCACTTTTGGAAAATTCTTATTCAAAAGTGTTTTGACTTTCTCACTCTTGTTCCTTTTCCATAATATGATTTCAGTTTTTGGTAGAAATGTTTGAAGCACATTCAACAGCCCTGGAGTATGTGCAATATCTCCAATATTGACATCCTGCCAACCTGATACCAGCAACAATGTTCTCGGATGATTTTTTTTGTTCACACATGACAATATGCCTGATGGCAAGACCAACCCAATGCCCGCCATAGAAGCTGATTTCAACCAATCTCTTCTGTTGTAATTATTCATAGTTACAGGTTTCTTAATTATATTCTATTGATACATTCCACAGAGGTAGGCGCATACCAGAATGTAAGCATGTCCAATTTGCTAACTTTAAAACAATGAAGAACGATGAATGTTCACTATTCTTCATTGTTGAAATTTAATTCTTAACTGCTACAAATCAGATATGTCACCCACCTGGATAACCGTCGTTCTGGCCGAAATCTGCTCCAACATTGGCATCAATCACCTTTTGTGGTATAGGCCAGTACTTATTATGATCCTGAATGGTAGTACCGGATGAAACACCACCAATTACCGATGGTGCTGAATTATAAGTACGAACTCTGTCAACCAAACGTCCCATGCGTATTAAAGTCCTTACCCTTGGTTCTTCCACAATCAATTCTCTGGTTCGTTCATCCAAAATAAAGTCTTCGGTAACATCCGAGCCCGAAATTTGTATGGCATTGGCTCTGGCTCTTACAACATTGATATCCAGTGCTGCTGCATCCAAATTGCCCTTTCTAAAATAAGCTTCCGCTCTCAAAAGATAAGTTTCAGCAACTCTCATTCTACTAAAATCCTTTGAACTGTTTCCACTAGCCACATCATCGTTCCAAGGTGCACCATCAATTTTCCTTATCCAAGGGTAATATTCCCTCAAAGTATCAAGTAATTGAGTAGTGATAGTTCCGTCATTTTCTGCTACATACAGATTACCATCTTCTCCTCTTGCTGCCTTAATTTCTTTACCAAAATACTCCGGATCATCCGCATTGTTGTAGTAAAATGTCCGTCTGATATTGTATTTGGAATTTCTCATGTCATTTGGATCAAGTTTCCAAATATCGTATTTCACATAATTGGTAGGAGAATTCACTCCTATCCCTCTTATAATAGTATCCGCTGGAGTATTCTTAAATCCATTAGGAGTTGTAATTTTATCATATTCGGTTCCCCAATACCTTGGCCCCCCATTTCCTCTATTGGAATCATTGCCTCCACCTGGAGTAAAGGATTCGAATTGCCATGCCCACATTACTTCCTTATTTCCAGAAGATTTGTTGATTTGACCCTGAGCAAATACATCAGAGAATACATCTCCCGGCTCTGCGCTCGCTGGCCCAAATCTACTCATCATGATCTCATAATCTCCAGCTTCTTTACTGATCACCTTGCCAGCTGCTGTAATTGATTGATCATAAAAAGAGTTGTCGCCTGTCTCCAATCCCAAAGAGATATATACCTCACTCAATAAATGATAAGCAGCAGCTCTGGGAATTCTTCCATCGTCAACATCCATAGCCAACAACTGAGTAGCCTCCTCCAAATCTGAAGCAGCAAACCTGAGTACCGCTTCGCGACTTGTGCGCACAAAATCAAATTTTGGTTCCGTCAATCTGGAATCTATAATTGGTACTTGTCCATAAATGTTGGTTAAGAAATTGTAGGTATAAGCCCTGAAAAACAATGCCTGCCCTTTAATATTGTTTCTCACCGCATCTGTCATATCCAAGGCAGGGTTATCAATACCTTCAAGAACTAAATTTGTCCGAACGAGCATTTCCTTATAAGCCCAATCCCAATAAATAATTGCTGCACTGTAATTTGAATTTAATAAAGAATAGTCTTTCAAACCACGACTGTCGTTTCTTCCCCATTGGGCAAGATCAGTGCCTACCGACATGTATTCAAAATTATTAGATGCAATTTGATGCTCTTCTCTTGCGGCCTGATAAAGACCTACAATTGCAGCATCATATCCCGCTTCGTTCTCAAGGAAATTTTCAGGACTAAACCTGTCCAATGGAGCTTCATCCAAATAAGAATCGCTACAAGAGCTAATAACTCCGGTTAAAAATATGAATACCGAAATAAGTTTTATATAGTTTTTCATGATTTTAGATTTTAGAATTGAATGTTTACACCAATAGTATATGTTTTCATCAGTGGCCCATTATTTCCCGGGTCAAGACCACCTGCTCCATGTTCAGGATCCCAACCAATCCAATCGGTCCAGGTAGCCAGATTTTTTCCACTTACATATACTTGTACACTTCCTAAACTCGCCTTTTCAACTATGATACTTGGAATAGAATAACTCAATGACACATCTTGCAAGCGTACAAAACTTCTGCTTTGATAAAAACCATATCCAAGAGGGTTTTTATAATTAATTGCAGCATGAGTATTTATTGGATTGTCTGGAGTCCAATAGGGCAAATCAAAAATATTAGCCAGATCATAAAAATTGGTTCCGGGGTTAATTGCTGAATTAGCACTATAGCCTCCTTGTCTTATATTCAGTACTGCCATCAGGTTGAAACCCTTGTAACTGAGACTATTAGTAATCCCCATAGTAAAGCTAGGCTGATCGGAATGGATCACCTGCCTGTCGTCAGGAGTAATCACCCCGTCATTGTCAATGTCCTTGAATTTGATATGGCCAGCCTGAGTACCCGGTATAGCAGAAAAGTCATTCCCCTCTTGATATATACCATCAAAAACATAATCAAAGTTAGAACCCAAAGGCTCGCCAATAAACCACTTACTTGCTATATCATCATCTTCTATACCATCTTCATCCAGATCATTTCCAGTCAACTTTTGAATTTTATTCCTATTCATGGTAAAGGCCACATTAGAACTCCATGTAAACTCCCCAGTCTGAATGTTAGTAAAGTTAAGGCTAAGTTCCACTCCTCGGTTGGAAGTACCTCCTATATTTCTCAAAAAAGTTTCAAATCCATTGGTGTTTGGAATCTTTTGACTTAAAAGCAAATTACTTGTATTACTTCGATAGTATTCTATCGAACCGCTTATACGGGAAGAAAATATTCCAAAGTCAATACCTATATTTGTACTGGTAGTTGTTTCCCATCCTAAATTAGGGTTGGCAAAAGAAGTTGGATACAACCCAACCGTAGCAGCTGTCCCATCTCCAAAAGTATATTTGGTACTGTTCACATTGCTCAAAGATGAATAACGGCCTACCCCCCTGTTACCATTTTTACCCCATGACACACGTAATTTTAAATTATCAATAAGTTCAACTCCGGCCATAAAGTCTTCATCGATCAGGTTCCAACTTGCTCCTACTGCAGGAAAAATTCCATATTTATTTCCCTCTCCAAAAGCTGAATAACCATCTCTTCTCAAGCTGACATCAAAAATGTATTTGCCCTTGTAACGATATCCAATTCTGCCCATACTTGATACTTGCTGGCTTTCTCCAGCCCCGGTGTTGATGTTGAAATTTTCCCCAATTTCCAGCGCATTCCAGCCCAATGCATCATTGAAAACATTGTTACTACTCAAATATGAACTTTCATCATGAAGCTCGTATATACCATACATCAAAGTAGCATTGATTTCATGATGTCCCAAGAACTTTGAATACTTCAGAATGTTTTCCAAAGTAAGGTTTCTGGCTTCATAGTGGTTTTTATTTCCACTACCCAAATTAAAAAACTCATCCCTGTTATAAGAAGGGCTGTAGTTAAATTCTATATCATTTCTTTGCGTGTATCCTACGTTTAAACGATAGGACAGTCCTTTTAGTGGTAGTTGTACATCTGCATAAGTATTGACGAATAATGTTTTTTGCTTACTTTCATTTTGATTCCAAAGCGTTGCATATAACGGATTACTAACAAGACCAAGATCCTGAGGTTGTTTTCTTGGCACTCCATCATCATAATATAAACTTGCATAAGGACTCAGCCAACTAGCATGAGCCAAATTAGCTCTGTTGCCAGAATTGTCCCTTGATGTATAACCCGTATTTAATCCAATTGCCAACCAATCAGTAACAGCAGCATCCAGATTCAAACGTCCGGATAGCCTACTGAAATTATCTCCCATAACCGGAGACTTGGTATTGGCATACGAACCAGACATGTAGTATTTAATATCTTCTGTTCTACCTGACACACTTAATTCACCATTAAACATAGGTGCATTTTGTTTTATCTCTTCAAAAGGCTCAATTGTCTTTCCAGCAGCGATATTCTCTAGTTCTATAGGTTGGAAAGGTACAGCTCCTCCATCTGCAATTTCAGCATCTTTTCTGGCAGCCAGATACTCCTCTGCATTGAGGTAATCAGGAATATGGGCGTAATCAGATGATCCATAGTAGGTATTCAGGGAAATGGTTGGCTTATCTGTGCTACCTTTCTTAGTAGTAATCTCAATGACACCATTAGCCGCTAACGACCCATAAATTGCTGTAGAACTTGCATCTTTTAAAATATGTATAGATTCGATATCTCCAGGATTGATATCGGACAATCTGCCTCCGGCGTAAATAATTCCATCCAAAACAATGAGAGGAGCATTGCTTGCAGTAATGGAATTTCTTCCTCTAATCTGGATAGAAGCATCCGATCCGGGTCTTCCATTGTCAGTAACCGTAACACCTGCAATGGTTCCTCGTAAACTTTGAACTGCATTTGTGTTAGGAATAGTTCTGGTTTTATCCAAATCCACACTAGCAATAGCTCCTGTCAAATCTTTCTTTTTGGCAGTACCATATCCCACCACCACTATCTCCTCCAACTGCTCCGAATCAAGTTCCATTTGTACATCAACAGTTGACCTGCCCCCAAGTATAATCTCTGAAGTTTTATACCCTACAAAAGAAACTACAAGAGTAGCATCATCAGAGAGGCTAAGTCTATAATTACCTTCCAAATCAGTAGTAGTTCCATTAGTGGTACCTTTTTCTATTACAGAAGCACCTGGTAGTCCTGCACCATTTTCATCTGTGATGGTTCCTGATACTTCAACATCTGCCATTATTTCTACTTCCAGAATAGAATCCTGTTCTCTGCCCTTACCAAATACGCTGATATTGTTATTGACCTGTCTGAATTTAACATCTGATTCTTTGGCCACCGCTAAAAGCAGGTTTTCAACTGTCAACGTTCCTCTTTTTAAGTTGAATTTTTTATTCAAGAAATCATCCTTTTTATCAAAAAAGAACTTGTATTCGGTTTTGTTTTCCACTTCCCTGAAAACTTCCAATAATTGGGCATCTTCAAACTCTACTTCAAGGTAAACCTGCTTCACACTTTTTGCAGATTGAGATTTTAAATCTCCGGCAATGAGTATTTGAAGAAAAATGCATTGAAGACAAATCGATAGTGTTGAATAGAATAATGTCATCCTAATTATGCGTAAATACTTTTTTTTCATAATTTTAAGTGTTTGTTAGTCGTAAATAAATTAACATTCATAAAAGCTGTGGCCGTCTCACTTGTCGCAGCTTTTTATTTTGTCTGGTATTTTTCCTTTCTCATATATATTTGGTTTTGATTAGAAATTGATTTCCAGTTTTTTATCATCCAGTTTGTAGGTAAATGCCTTGTTAAAACCCACGGCCTGTAGCACATTGGTTAAGTATTCTTTTTCAAATCTTCCTTTTACCGACCAGGTCTTGTTCGGCTTTCCATTTACGGTAATATCCAATCCATACCACCTCTCGAGTTTCTTTATAAAGGTTTGAAAATTGTCTCCATCAAATAGCAAGATGCCATCCTTCCAGCCCAACACCTGATCTGTATCTATTTGTGAAACTTTGATAAATTCATTTTTCCTGTCAAAAGAAGCCCCTTCTCCCGGTCTCAACACTACATTATTCACCAACACCTTACCAGTAATAAGGTGAACATCTACAATTTCATTTTCCGGAAAAGCCGAAATATTAAAGGAGGTACCAAGAGCAGTTGTGTTAGCTCCAAAACTCCGTACTGTAAAAGGCCTCAGACTGTCTTTTCTCACTTCAAAGTAGGCCTCTCCTACCAAATCAACGATCCTTGCATCGTTAGTGAAGTTTCTCGGAAACTCTACATAGCTATCTGAATTGAGCCATGCTATGGATCCATCGGGCAAGGCCACACGCGTTTTGCTCCCCGATGGACTGCTACTCCTCACAATTTCATCGCTTGCTATTTCTACTGTCTTTTGCTGGTTTGGTACACTAAACCGATAAGTAAAAAAAGCAATGCCCAACACAACCACTATCATTGCAGCGATTTTGAAATATCGATAAAAATTTATTGGAGTATCTTTTTCGAAAGTACCCTTCGAACCATTTTTAGCCTGATCCCAGATATTTCTGGCTTTGAGTTCTGAATTAATTAATTTGGGCTCTCTGGATTTTTCTTTCCAAATTTTTGATAAGTATTCGAATTCCTTTTTGTTTTCAGATGAGCCCTCAAGCCAACTTTCAAATACAGCCTGCTCCTTTTCAGATAAGCCTTCTGAAAGTTTCTTGCTTATTATGTCATCTAAATCGTGGTAATTATTCATAGTCATTTTGAACTTCAACTATAAAAACAAAAGCCACGAAAAAAATACGTAATGGAAAATGTAGTTTTTTTTATTTTTTCCTGAAGATGAAAAACATAATCCCTTAAACACTAGAGTCTGTCTATAATGTGCTTTGAGAAGCCTTTCAGGATTCTTAAAGCTTACTGTTTTAACAGCTTTACCAATCTTTAAAAGCTTAGTAAAGCGTGGATAGTACTTTATAGACAGACTCTAATTAACTCATTGATAATCAATAGTTAAATCACACCTCAATAAATTTAAGATCAGTGATATTCTTTTAAAAAATCAACCTACAAGCAAAACTGCATAGAGGGTTTTAACCACATCCATATAGCCGGGCTTGTCTTCGTTCTCAGATAAGTATTTGCGAACAGTAGCTCTCAACTCTTTCACTGCCAATTTAAGATGTACTTCCACCGTCCTTTTGGAAATATTCATCAACTCAGCCACTTCCTGATACTTCATGCCTTCATCTTTGATTAGTTTGTAAACCATCTTGCGTTTGAGGGGCAAACCTTCAATGGTATGACTTATCAATGCCCGAAGCTCCTTTTCGATCAACTTCTCCATCGGATCTACAAACTCATGTGAGAAAAAATCCGTGTCGATATCGGAAATATTCATTTTGTGTTTGTTCTCTTTTTTGATAAAATTGATGGACTCATTTTTTACTGACATAAAAAGATAACCTTCCAGATTATCCATTTCAAATACTTTATTGGCGTTCTTAATCAAGCGTATCAATACATTGGATACAACGTCCTCTGCCTGATCAATTTGAGGAACAAAAAGAAGAGCAAACTGAATAAGCTTCGTATGATATCGATCAAAAAAAACAGTAAAAGCCTGTTCATCGTCCTTTAATGCAATACGTCCGAGTAGTTCCTTATTGCCCTGAAATGCTTCCATTTGATGTGATTTGTTACGGACAAATTAAGGAATAATAAATAGAATAGAAAATAAAAAGTCGAGAGTAAAGGAATTACTCAACAACCACTATTAGCTAAATCATATCAACAAAGCAGAATAGTTGACTTCTGGTATCAAAGAAATCCTGTAAAATAAAGATATTTGGACATGAAATACTTTATCCTAAGAAATCCGGATAACTTATGTATTTGGTAGGTTGATTCTAAGTCATTTTTTATATGTTAGCATTACTAAATTTGAAACTAAAAAATAATACCATGAAAATAAAATGCTTAATAGTGCTTGTGTTGAGTTTGGGAGTTTTAACAACTGCCTCTGCTCAAAAAGAAAATAAGGGCTGGATTCAATTGTTTAACGGCAAGAATTTAGACGGTTGGAAAGTTGGTGAAAATGCGGCTTCTTTTTCAGTAGAAAATGGCACTATTAAGGTTGCCGGACCTAAGGCACATTTGTTTTATATGGGCGATGTAGAAAATCATGAGTTTAAAAATTTCGAATTTAAAGCTACAGTTATGACCAAACCCAGTGCCAATTCAGGAATTTATTTTCATACAAAGTACCAGGAGGATGGATGGCCATCAATGGGCTATGAAGTTCAGGTAAACAATACACAGGGGGATTGGAAACGCACTGGTAGCTTATATGATATAGTTGATGTAAAAGAAACCTATGTAGGAGACAATGTTTGGTACACGGAGTATGTCAAGGTTGAGGGAAAAAGAGTTATCATTAAAATAAATGATATTGTAGTCGTAGATTATACAGAACCGGAGAACCCAAAACGAGAAGGAAATCATCCACATAGATTGATTTCAGAGGGAACCTTTGCCTTGCAGGCGCACGATCCGGGAAGTGTTGTTTTTTATAAAGACATTATGGTTAAACCTTTGAAATAATTCGAAGTTAATTGGCTGTATTTTGATAGGACAGACCGCTTAGGCGTAATAAAAAAATAGGAGGTCAGATACTGACCTCCTATTTTTTTATTACATTATTGATATAACGGGCACATTGTTATTGAGTATAATTTGGATTCTGATCCAAAAGTGGATTAATATCCCTTTCACTCTGAGGAAATGGAAATAAATAATGCTTACTAGGGTCAAACATACGCATTACCCCTCCCGGATCCTGAATCGTTGGAACGTAATCCTCTATGGTTTTCCACCTCTTTACATCACTATATCGAATTCCCTCCAGGGCAAATTCAACCCTTCTCTCATTTCTAATTCGTTCTCTCATTTCATCTTTGTTTAATCCCAAAGGTAACTCTGGCATATCCACACCTGTTCTGGTACGCACTTCGTTTACAGCGTCATACACAGATTGGTCAGGACCAGAAACTTCATTTTTAGCTTCTGCATACATCAATAAAACATCCGCATACCGGAGGTGTATCCAGTCTTGTTCACTCTGTGTACTGTAATCAATGGGCAGTGCATCCCAATTACAATATTTAACAGGATTGTAAAGAGTTCCAGAAACATTATTATAGTTAAAGACCACCTCTTCACCTGCAGAATTAATAGCTGTTTCACCATATTCCTTTATCGTCATTATAAGTCGGGGATCACGATTAAGTTTCCAATCAGAAGGATCATACAAGGGGGAAGATGTAATAGGAAGTCCGTCGGTACATTCGTAAGCATCAACCAGTTGCTGCAATGGGTTAAGAACTCCATGCCATGAAAAACGAATATCCAGATCGCTTGTAAAATTAGGAGTTAGGAACCGAGTTGAAAAAATAATCTCAGGATTGTCATTTTGACCACTAGCTAAAAATAATGTACGAAAATCATCATGAAGTGTAAATATTTTATCCTGAATTACCTCATCTGCAACATCAGCAGCCTCTTGCCATTTTCCTTGATGAAGTAATACCTTCGCTTTTAGTGTCAATGCGGAACCTTTAACTGCATGTCCATCAGAATATGAAATATTATCAAGATGGTCAATAGCAAAATCCAAGTCACTAATTACTTGAGCTATTACCGTTTCCTTCGAACTTTGTTTCACGATAGCCTCATCGATGGTTACCGAATGATCATATAAAGGTACCCCTCCATAAAACTCTGTGAGTGTAAAATAAAACAATGCTCTTAAAAAATACACTTCTGCCTTATACACGTCTATCCTTTCAGGATCCAATGGTGCATTTTCCACATTATCAAGAAAAAAATTGCATGAGCTAATTCCTCTATAGCAGTCATTATAAATTGTATTAATTATACTGCCAGATGTGGGTTCAATAAGGCCTTGTGCCAAATTGATTACCGTTCCATAAGCATCGCCTGCCATTACGTCCAAAGACCCATCCTTATGTCTAAATGTCCAGCTGTTTAGTCTATTGTACACTCCAGCCAAAGCCATATCTACTTCCTTTTCGTTTCGCCAAAAAGTTTCACTTGATATTTGATCAAGAGGGTTCTTATCCAGAAAATCTGAACAAGAACTTACACAAATAGCAAAAATCGCAATAAAGAAAATTTTAATATTATTTATTAGATATTTCATAATTCAATATTTTTAGAGTTTTACCTTTAATCCGAACGCCAAAGTCTTAAGTTGTGGGAAAACACTAAAAGAGCCCCCACCAATTCTTTCAGGATCCAAACCGGGATACTTGGTAAATGTTAATAGATTGTCACCTGAAAAATATACCTGAGCATTCTTTAACCCAATCTTTTCAACTATTTCAGTAGGTATATTATATCCAATTCGTAGGTTTTTCAATCTCAGATAAGAAGCATCTTGCAGAAGAAAAGTAGATGTAGTGCCCATAACAGGATTATAACCAGCCCGATAAATGGCAGGATATTCATTGGTAGAACCCGCACCAGTCCATCTGTTATCAGCCAATTCCTGTGTGGGTGCAGCCCCTTGGACAAATGGTGTCAATCCCCAGTTGACTACATAATTCTTAACTCCCTGAACTCCCTGAAAAAATGCTGAAACATCAAAATTCCGCCAAGAAACATTAATACTACCGCCATAATAAAAGTCAGGAAAAGCCCCATCAATTACTTTACGGTCTTCAGAATTAATCACATTATCACCATTCTGATCTTTAAATTTTAAATCTCCAGGCTTTGGATTATATGGATGCAGAGGTCCTTCATCAATTTCAGCCTGAGTTTGAAAAATCCCTATCCATTCGACCATAAACAAAGAATTATAAGGAAGTCCCTCCTGAACAGTATATGTACCCAAAGTAGGACTTAAAATACTTAATACTTCGTTTTTGAAGGTTGATAAATTGAAACTAACATTATAGCTTAGCTCTCCTATTTTATGGTTGTGTCCCAACTCAAAATCCCAACCTGTATTTTTCATTTTCCCTCCATTAACTGTTGGAGCTGATAACCCAACACTTGCAGGTACCGGAACCTGATATAAGATACCATCCGTTATTTTGTTATACCAATCAACAGTGAATGTGAACAGTCCATTTTTAATGCTGGCATCCAATCCAAAATCTGTCATAGTTGTTGTCTCCCATTGTAAAGACTGATCTACGAGTCTGTTTAAATTAACTCCTGCTTCTAAATTGGATCCAAAGGGATATGAGCTATTTGACAAAACATTTTGATAAGGGTATGTTCCTACATTTTGATTGCCCAATTTCCCCCAGGAACCTCTGAATTTCAAATTGTCTAACCAACTCACATTTTCCAAAAATGATTCTTCAGAAATTCTCCATCCGGCAGATAATGATGGGAACAATCCCCAACGTGTATCCGGTGCAATTCTGGATGTACCGTCATATCGAACATTGGCTTCAAACAAATATTTCGCTTTGTAATCATAAGACAACCTACCAAAAAAGGACTGAATTGCCCATTCGGAAGCTGTACCTCTTGTACTTTGTCCATCAGCAGCACCTGCATTGAGTTCAACAAGGTTATCAGTTGGAAAGGTTATCCTGGATCCCCCCAAAGACCTGTTTTGAGCAGACTCCTGATTATACCCACCCAATACACTAATGGTATGATCTGAGTTAAAAACTTTATTGTAATTCATTGTTGAATACAAAGTGGTCAAAAGGTAAGTACTCATATCATCAATTACGCCTAAATGCCACACGCCATTGTTATGTGCATAGGAGCCATCATTAAAGTAATAGTTATCTACAGCATGCTCATGATTCTTGATAAATTCTTGGTCGATATTAGCAGCTGCCTTGGTACTCCATGTCAGATCCTTTGTTATATTAACATTGGAATAAATTTGTGACCTTGTGCTGTTACTTTGTGAAATTCGTGATCCTGCAGCCAACATAGCGTACGGGTTTCGTACTGTCCATTCGGCAATATTATTGCTATACCTAGCCACATATCCGGTAGAGCCGTCTGGCAAGGTCATAGTCGGAGTATAATTGGGACCCGGTGCAAAAGTATGCATGACAAAATAGGCCTCATTAAATCCACTCTGAATATCTCTAACCTTATCTTTTTTAACACCTTGGATATTGGCTCCTATAGTAATCCAATCATTTACTTTTGTTTCAAGAGACAAAAGAAAGTTGTATCGTTTAAAATCAAAAAGAGGCAATATCCCTGGTTGATCTAAATAACCAACAGATAAATTATAAGATGTATTCTCATTTCCACCACTGACACTTATATTATGATTTTGAGCAATTGCTGTACTGTATAAGTGATCTGCCCAGTCATAATTGGGGTAGTTTATGGGATCATTCGGATTATTCCTATACGCATCTATGTCTGCTTGAGGAAAATATGGCGTAAGACCAGCTCTTGTATTTGCCTCATTCCATAATTCCATATAATCGGCAGAATTGGTCACAAGATCAGGTAAAGATGTAGCTTTTTGGGCTTGAAAGTTGACGTGATACTCAACTGACACAGGTTGGTTTTTACCTTTTTTCGTGGTGATAAGGATTACCCCGTTTGCAGCCCTTGCTCCATATATAGCAGCTGATGCTGCATCTTTCAAGACAGAGACTGATTCTACATTGTTAGGATCCAAATCAGACATATTCCCTAGAATACCATCAATTAAAACTAGAGGGCTGCTACCAACATTGCTGAATGTTCCGAGTCCACGAATACGGAGCTGAGCCCCATCGTCACCAGGAGTACCTCCTCCTTGTGTGACTTGAAGTCCTGCTACCTTTCCTTGTAAGAGGTTTTCAACATTGGGCGTTGGGCGTTTCATAAGTTCAGAACCTCCTACATTAGTAACTGCTCCTGTAAGATTAGCTTTCTTTTGCAAACCATATCCCACAACAACAAGCTCTTCAAGTTGTCTGGAATCTGGATACATTTGGACGTTTATTTCACTTCTTGAACCAATTTCAATTTCCTGAGTCATATATCCTACGAAAGATATTACCACTATCTCTCCCTCAGAAAGCGAAAGTTTATAGTTTCCATCCAGATCCGTGGTTGTACCCAGTGCTGTCCCCTTTACCACGATTGAAGCACCGGGAAGCCCTTCTCCATTCTCGTCTGTAACCTTACCTGATATATCAACATCCAGTACCTTCACCTGATCACTCTCAACTTTGTTCTTTTTCCCATATTTCGAGACATAGATTTTATTATTGACACGCTTGAAACTTAGCTTTGAAGTTTCAGAAATCTTATTGAGAAGAATGCCAAGGTTTTCCTTGTTAGACAGGGTTAAATTTAGTCTGTCATTCTTAATGGTGGACTTGAAATAGCTAAACTCGAAACCGGTTTGCCTTTCAATTGATTCAAACACTCCCTTCAAAGAAGTCATGTTTTTTTCCATGACCACCGAAATGTCGTTTAGGCTGGAACTCTGACTTTTACCATCATTGGCAAAAATCAAAGTACCACACAAACACACAAAGAATATGACTAAGAAGGAGTTTCTAGACATAATCAGTAACTTTTTTGTATAGTTAGAATACATTACTTTTGTATTTAAGTTAATAATAATTTGACATTACCCTGGGGAAATTAAGGCCAATCAATTTTTCCAGGGTTTGTTTTTTGGTACGGGTTCTGATTGCTTACCCAGTGTCTATTGTAGTTTTTCTTTTCATAGTGTTTTGGTTTATTTATTTTACAATTAATTTTACTTTTTTGTCGTTGATTACATAATTGAAGTGGGCAGCAAAACTCAACCCTTCAAGTACTTCTTCTAAAGACTCGTTAGAATACTTCACATTTATACCGTGCTCTCCTATTTTACCCTGCACCTCTATATCTACTCCGTACCATTGCTCAATATCATCCAGCACCTCCATAAAATCATTGGCTTTGAGTACAAGCACACCATTTTTCCAGCCAATCTCCTCATCAAAATCAAATGTTGCTTTTCCTACCTTCTCATCTACTATTGCCATGTCACCCGGTGTTAGCACCACCTTCTCCTGACCTTGCTCAACAGACACTTTACCCGTTACCACTGCTACTTTCACCAGATCATCTTTCTTAGCATTTACATTAAAAGACGTACCCAGTACTGTAGTATTAACCCCTCTCGTCTTCACAATAAACGGCCTGTATTCGTCTCTTTTTACTTCAAAAAATGCTTCTCCCTGTAGTTCAACTACCCGTTGGTCTGCCAAAATGAGACTCTGAGAATAAGTAATCGTTGATGAAGAGTTTAACCTCACCATGGTGCCATCAGGCAATCTCACTGTAAGGTTTTCTCCACGTTTAGTGTGTTTCACTACAGTAGAAACTGCTTCTTCATTTTTTGCCTCCTGATCAAAAAATGAGAACAATACAAATGAAGACACAACCATTATGAAAATGGCTGCTGCAATTTTTAAAGGTGTAAGTAAATTGAAAATTGATTTTACAGGTACTTCTTCAATAGTGGCATCAACATTTTCCCAGATTTTCTCCAAATCTGTATTTACGATTGTTTCTGTACTGTCCAAAAGGGCAGCTGATTGATCTAAATAGGAAATGGCTTCCTCATCATTTGTTTCCAGCAGCCTTTCAACTTCTCTACTTTCCAATGCCGTACATCGGCCAGCCAGGTACTTTTCAATTAAAGTTCTTTTGTTCTTTTTCATATCAAAACAGAAGTATACATCCACTTCTATTTTTACATACCAAAAAAACTACCGCTTACCTAACCCTGAACAAAAAAAGATGAAAAATTACCTATTCGTCAGAGTTCATGATTTCTCTTAGTATGCTGGATGCCAACCTCATTTGTTTTTCAACCATAGTTTCGGAGATGTTTAATTTTGAGGCTATTTCCTTATTGGTCAAATTGGTGTGTATTTTCAGAATAAACACTTCCCTTCTTTTTGGAGGCAATTGAGCAATGGCTGCATCAAATTGCCTGGCTGCTTCTTCAAAATAAAAATTATTGTTTTCACTTAGCTTTTGTAATATAAGACCCTCATTATTTTCAGTTTCAATCCTCTTAGACCTGCTTTTTAGTACATCTATCGCTAAGTTTCTGGCTATTACAATTATATACCCCAAAATATTCTTTTCAGTATCTATTCCCGACCTGAACTTCCATAGTTTGACAAAAGTATCCTGTACAACTTCTTCGGCATCTTCTCTATTTGAAGTAATGCGGTAGGCTAAATTGAATATACGTATTGAATGAGCATCATACAATAATTTTAAGACTCTCTTTTTTCCTTTTTTTAAACTCCGTATAAGTCTCTGATCTGAATTGTTCACTTCATAATTAGATTACTCAAACTATTGCGGCTTTCATAATTTTGGATACAAATAACCAAACCTCTTTGCAACATATTCAATATTTTAAATATAAAATGAATATTCGAACTAAAATGAATAAATTTCAATAAAGGCTATCCTAAGACTTTCAGAAAGAATAGGAGTTTTGGAGATTATAGAAAAGCAAATAATGCTAAAAGTGACACCTCTGTAAAAAAATATTTTTGTATCTGATTTAGTAGCTATACTGACTGTATTAAGCCATTTTCATTTCATTATTCATAAATAGCATTTTTCATCGACCATATTTCAGTCCGTTATCTGTACATATAATTTAAATGCTGCAACACTCTTTCAAATCAAATCACTATGTGATACGTTTGTATAGAAATTTGATAAGTTATGGATTCATCATTTAAGATACTCACCACCAAGGAAAAAGCATTAACCATTAATCTAAATGAGAAAATCTACGGAACCCTTGCTGAAATAGGTGCAGGACAGGAAGTGGCCATGAATTTTTTCAAAGCAGGTGCAGCTTCCGGAAGCATTGCAAAAACTATGTCGGCTTATGACATGACATTTTCTGATGCCATATATGGTGAAAGTGAAAGGTACGTATGCCAGGATAAGTTGTACAAAATGCTGGACAAGGAATATCACTTACTATCCGAAAGGCTTCACATTCGCGGAAAAAGAACGAATTTCTTTGCCTATGCCAACACCGTGGAGGCACTCAACTATAAAAAGACTAACAACGGGCATGGATGGATCGGTTTGAGATTTCAATTGCATCCTAACACTGCTCCCAACGATTGTATTCTTCATGTGGTGTTAAAAGACAATGATGCCCTTTGGCAACAGGAGGTGCTTGGCAAAGTAGGTGTCAATCTCATTTATGGTTGTTATCACTATTCCGATCCTGAGGAACTGATTAATTCTCTTATTGACAATTTCAGTAAAGACCGCATAGAGATAGACATGTTCAGGTTGAAAGGGCCGGATTTTCATCATGTGGACAACAGGCTTATGAGCCTTCTTCTGGTAAAACAGGGACTGACACAGGCCACTATGTTTGATCAAAACGGAAAAGTTCAACAACCGTCAGAAGCATTGTACAAAAAGAATATTTTGGTGCTTAGAGGCAGGTTTAGACCAGTAACCTATGTTACAGTGGATATGTTCTTAACAAGTCTAAAACATTTCAAAAAATATACGCAGGCGGAGAAAAAAGATGTTGTGGTATTAGCAGAACTCACTCTGAACGACCTTTCTTCTCAGGGAGAAATTGACGAAGCTGATTTCCTTGATCGGGTAGATTTACTTTGCTCATTGGGGCAAACGGTATTAATTTCAAATTACCCAGAGCACTATAAACTCTCAACATACCTCAATCAGTTTACCAAAAACTCTCAGGTCGCATTTATACTAGGCATCAACAATCTTGCATTGTTATTTCAAGAAACGTATTACAAAAATTTAAAGGGAGGAATACTGGAGGCATTTGGAAAACTGTTTTTGGGGAATGTAAAACTGCTGGTATATCCAAGCCTGAAAGAAGAAGATGGAGAAGGGCTAAACACCTGTGCTAGTTTTACTCCTGCAGAAAACCTCAAGCACCTTTATGAGCATTTATATAGCAATGGTTGCATACAAGATATTCCGAATGCCAGGGTGGAAAACCTCAAAATAATTTCAGACGATGTACTTGCTCTAATAAGGAAAGGCAATACTGGTTGGGAAAAATTTGTACCACATAAAGTGGCAGACACCATAAAAAAGCAATGCATGTTTGACTACCCCTGCAAAGTGTCTGAATAATAATTAGTCAGGTTTTTTGTTTTTTCTTTTTAGCAGCAGGAAATAAAATATTATTCAGGATTAATCTATATCCGGGTGAATTGGGGTGTAAATTAAGATCGGTAGGTTCCTCACTTACAAAATGCTGGTAGTCCTCCGGATCATGCCCTCCATAGAATGTCCAGAATCCCTTCCCAAATACTCCATGTATATATTTTGCTTCGTCAATGGACTTGGTTTCTCCCATTATCACAACATCGGGTTTTACCAGTTTATTCTTAAAAGAAGTAGTTTGGCCCATAAATCCTTTAATGATATGTTCATGATTTTGGGTAAGCATCGTAGGAATCGGATCCCATTTTGCCGAGAATTCAAACAATGAGAAATAATCGTTTTGTTCTGTCAATCCTCTCTGCGTTGGAGCTGTATCAATATCTGAAAACTCGTAGATGTATGGATTGAGCTCCAACTTAAAGTTTTCGAATGCAAAAGTCCTGGTAAAATCGAGCTTGGACTGAGCCTGAGGATCCATTCTATCTCCATCAAACATAGGTTCGCAGATATCCACTCCTTCGGCTGCCAAAGCAATATCGTAAGTATCGGTGGCTGAACACATGGCAAACAAAAAACCTCCACTGGCTACATACGCCTGTATTTTCTTTACTATATTCAATTTAAGGTGAGAAACCTTACTAAAGCCATGCTTACGGGCAGAAGCTTCATACTCCTGCTGCTGCTGCTGATACCATGGGTAATGCTGAAATGATCGATAAAAACGTCCATATTGTCCGGTAAAGTCCTCATGATGCAAATGAAGCCAATCGTACTTTGGCAACTCATCATACATCAACTCATCATCAAAGATTACATCATAAGGGATTTCGGCATAAGTCAAAACCAAAGTCACAGCATCATCCCACGGTTGCTTGCTTTTAGGAGAATAAACAGCAATTTTTGGAACTTTCTCCAGCTTCATTGCATCCATATTGGATGAAGGGCTTGATATCTCCGTCAGTATCTGATTGGCTTCCGCATCAGATATCACCTGATAACTGACTCCTCTTATTATGAGCTCATTCTCAAAATTCTGATAGTATTTGAACATAAAACTACCTCCACGGTAGTTTAGCAGCCAGTCAACTTCTATGTCATTTTGTAACACCCAATAAGATATCCCATAAGCCTTGAGATGGTCGGACTGTGAATTGTCCATAGGAATCAAAATACTGGAAGCATTCAGGCTTAACGAAATACATACGAAAATTATCACCAACAACTTTTTCATTTTTCCTCTTGGCTTTTGTCCTCTACTCCTTTTTTTAAGTAGTTCGAAATTAAACGGAATAATAGTAAAATTGATATGTAAGCAACAAAATTCGTGAATAATATATTTTAATGGATCAATGATCATCTTTTATCCTTCAGGTTACGTAATATTGGCTATTAACTTTGAATGCTTCATGAACTATGTCGAAAATATAAAAGAAGGGGTTAAGTCGATTGTTAGCAATAAGCTCCGTACAACACTTACTGCTATGATTATAGCCATTGGAATTACATCTCTGGTGAGCATTCTTACAGCTATAGATGGAATCCAATCTTCTATAGACAGTAGTTTTTCTCAGCTAGGTTCTAATACTTTTTATATTTCAGATAAAAGAGTTGATCGAAGTACAAAACAAGGAGTTTCTGAAAAAAAATATCCTCCTATAGTATATATTCAGGCAAAAAAATTCATTTCTGAATATGATGCTGATGGTATATGCTCGGTGAATTCAACCGTAACCTGGAATGCTGAAGTAAAACGAAATTCCAAAATAACCAATCCCAATATTCCCATAAAGTGCGGAGATATCAACTATCTGGCTGTAGAAGGTTACAATCTGGACCAGGGACGAAACTTTTCAGGTTTTGAACAACAAAACGGTGCAAATGTAGCCCTAATAGGAACTGAAATAGTTGATGCACTATACATAAGCAATGAAAATCCATTGAATACCACCATTTCCCTTTTAGGAAATAAATTCAAGGTAATAGGGGTACTGGAGAAACAGGGAAACTCAGGGGGAAACTCTAGTGCAGACAGAGCCATCATTGTTCCGATGGAAACGGGGAGAAAAATTGCTCAGGGCAGATCATTGAGTTATAATATTGGTGTAGCAGTAAAAGATCCTACTAAAATTGATGTCACTATAGGAGAGGCTACCGGGCTTATGAAGGCAATCAGAAAAGATTTGCCGGGTAGTGACAACTCTTTTGACATAAGAAAAAGACAATCTCTTGCTGAAAAACTCGAAGAAATTACCGGATACTTAAGACTTGGTGGGTTTACCATTGGCTTTATTACATTAATCGGAGCATCTATTGGGTTAATGAATATAATGCTGGTATCGGTAACGGAAAGGACACGCGAAATTGGAGTGAGAAAGGCACTCGGTGCAACTCCACGAAATATAAGGCAACAATTTCTCCTTGAAGCACTCGTTATTACACAACTGGGAGGAGTCACCGGAATATTACTGGGAATAGTCATTGGCAATGTGATTTCAACATTTCTAAACCCAGGCACCTTTGTTATTCCCTGGCTTTGGATCGTATGTGGTTTCGGTATTGGTGTGGTAGTTGGTTTACTGTCAGGATATCTCCCTGCGCATAAAGCTTCCAAACTAGACCCTATCGAATCTCTTAGATTTGAATGATCACAATAATTTGCGATATTTAAGTTTTATTTATGCTATGTGAAGGTTTTTTGACAAACGACTAAACACCACCCTGTACGTGAAAAAATTTTTACTCATCTTTATCCTTTTTAATCCGCTTGGCCTTAAAGCTCAGGAAACACTTATTACCGGGGTTTATCAAGGACATAGCCTGTATATAAAAAACCCCTACAACAAAGAATTGGGTAAGTTTTGCATCAACTCTGTTAAAGTCAATCATCGCGAAATCAATATAGACCTGAAGCTGTCTGCCTTAAAGCTGGATTTTAAAGAATGGGATCTTTTCACTCCGGTTGTGATAAGAGTTTACCACGATGAAGCCTGCAAACCCAGATTCGTAAATCCGGAAGCCATTCTTTTCCACAGTTCATTCAAATATGACTCGCTTTTCATTTCAGATTCACTAATAATGTGGCACACGAAAGGAGACAAAAGAGAAGGACTATACACAATAGAAAAATTAGCGGATTCTTATTGGGATGAAGTGTCCACAATCAAGGCTAAAGGTGACTTTGAAGGAGCTGACTATATCTACTTTCCAGAATATGATGTTGGAGGAAATAAATATCGAATCAAATATTCACTACCAAACGGAAGGTTTTTATATTCTAAAGAATTAGAAATTTTTCATTACAATGAACCTATCACCTTTACACCCAAGTCCGTCACGGACATCATTACACTATCCAGACATTCAGACTATGAAATCATGGATCTTGAAGGCAATGTAATTCTCAGTGGTTCGGGCAAAGTAATTCCACTGAGGCGATTGAAAAAAGGTGATTACATGATTTATCTGGAAGGCTACTCAGATAATTTCATCAAGAAGTAGCGATCAACTAGTTGATAAGGGAAATTCCAAAGAAATTGCTTAGCACCACCAGTACGAACAATACTCCAAGAACAACAGGGCAAAAATAGCTAATGGTGAAATCCAGAAACTTCTGAACAAAAGAACCTTCATATGCCGGATAACCTTCTGACAATTCAGCATTAAGGTTTTTGGTTTTCCAGATGTGTGCAGCAAAAAACACAATTAGACATCCACCAAGGAGCAATAATATATCGGCCAAGTGTCCAAAAAACGTCATAAAATCAGTAGGAGACTCAGCTCCTATATAAGTAATAAAGTTGGAGAAAAAAGCACTATATCCATTACCTAGCATTGAAGGAATACCAGCAACGAATATGATTATAGATGTAACTATCACTGCTCTATTTCTCTTGATGCCATACTCATCCACCGCATAAGAAACCGGTACCTCTAGTAGAGAAACCGTAGAAGTAAGCGCAGCAAACGAAAGTAACAAAAAGAAAAATGAACCCACTACGATCCCCAACACTGGCCCCAATGATTGAAAAACCTGAGGAAGAGTGACGAATATAAGTCCTGCCCCACCTTGTATATTTGACATATCTCCTCCGGAATTATAAGACACCAATGGAAACATCATCAAACCAGCTATAAAAGCAATCCCTACATCAAACATAGTAATATAGGCTGCTGAAGAGACTATATTTTCTTTTTTAGATAAATAGCTACCATAGGTAATCAAAGCACCCATCCCTAAAGACAAAGAGAAAAATGCTTGTCGCAATGCCCCTCCTATAACCCTAAGGTTCAACTCAGAAAAATCTGGTACAAGATAATATTTAACTCCTGTCATTGCATTTGGCAATGTGAAAGAATACAGAACCAAACCAAGTATCATAATGATAAGTGTCGGCATCAATATTTTAGCTGCTCTTTCTATTCCACCTGAAACCCCTCTGGACACTATATAAGCTGTCACCAGCATAAAAATAATACCGTAAAGCCCGACTTTTCCTATATCAGAAACAAATCCTCCAAAATTTGACCCTATATCAAAATTGCCCTGAATCATCTCTATAAAATAGCCGAAAGCCCAACCGGCCACAACATTGTAGAAAGACAGAATTACTACTCCTGCCAGAATACCAAGCATCCCTACAACCTTCCATTTCTTAAAACCCAAATCTGTAAAAGCACCTACGGCGTTCTTTTCTGTTTTCCGGCCTATTGCTATTTCTGTCACCATTACCGGAAAGCAAAGTACAAAACAAAAAACAAGGTATAACATTACAAAAGCAGCACCTCCTCCGGCTTCTACCTCAAAAGGAAACTTCCAGATGTTTCCCAGTCCAACTGCTGATCCTGCTGCTGCAAGTATAAATCCTAGTTTGTTGCTAAATGCGCCCCTTGATGCCATAATATGAGTTTAGGTTTTGAGGCATAAATATATAGGAGTAGAAAGCAATTGGCAATATTCAATTGATAAATATGAAAACCCGATGATAAAGGGACACTATGTACTACGGCAATTTAAAATTGATAGAATTTCACATCACCATAACTGGAGGTCACAGATATTTCACCTCCAGTGCCATTACCCATTTTTCCTTTGTATTCGCTTTTGAAATCTTCTTTTACTTTATAGCTAAAGTCTAAATCGATACCTGAGTAATTAAGCTCGCAAAACTTCAAACTGGCATCAACAGTAGCATTTGTTCCTTTTTCAAATCCAATTTTAAACGAACCAAATTTTCCTTTTAGATGAATTTTCTTGAAATCCTTGGACACCTCAGTTACCTTAAATCCTCCCGAATATGAAGTTTCCAGTTCCATTGAATTGTACAACTTATCAACCGTAAATTCTGAAAAATCTACACTCCCTACAACATTCACCAATTCGCCAATACTGACATCACCGTATTTACAGATAAGGTCAAGGGAATTAGCCCTTTCAATTGATACATCAGAATATCCCTGCTCAAATTTTACATTACCGAGCTCCTCTACTTCCACATCGGAATATTTGATAGTGAGTTCACCGCTTTTCATCAGATCAATTTCTCCATCACCGAATGAAATTTTAACCTCTGACTGTCCAGTTAATTTATCGGCTTTGAGTTCTCCATAGGAAACATCTAAATCTAAATTCCCGGAAAAATCGGCCAAATAAGTCTCTCCAAAGCTGTTTTTCAATTTCAAACTATTTGACATGGGCATATTGACCAAATAATTGATTTCAAAGGTTTCAGAATTTTTATTATTCATATTTCCCTTAAGTTCAGTTATAAACTTTATAAGATTTCCACTATCACTGATACTGATATCTATTTGATCTAAAATATTCTGAGCCCTTTCCTCATTCTTCCCTCTTGCTATCACTTCAATTTTAACATCGATCTGGCTTTTATTCCAGGTGTTAACATGTACCCTTCCAAATTTGTTGGTAATATCGAGAATGTGCTGTGTACCAACTGTATAGGATTTTTCTATTTTCTTACGCCTTTCCACATCATCCCTTTCTTTTGCAATGCTTTGATTACTAAGAATGAAAATAGTTACAAGAAGTAATAATTTATATGTTGATTTTCTCATTACGCTCAATTTCTTTAATGTTTTTCAAAATATTTAACTGCTTGTTGAGGATATCTACCCTCAATTGCAAATTCATAATCATTGCACTGATTAACCTGTCATCCTCCTGATTGACTTTTAAGTTGCTTTTAAGCTCAGAATACATTGAATCCAGACCATTGATATCATTGAGTAGTTCCGGGTTATTAATGTCATAAGAGAGTATTTCCTGTTTCTTATCAGAAATCAACTGTGTATAGTAGTTCTCTACTTCAACAAGTTCCGAATTGTAACCATTTGAAGACAATTCATTTTCAGATGGTTCTTCATCTACTAAATTGCCTTTGAACAAAAGGGCTATTGTGCTGGCTAAAAAGACCAAAGCAGCTACTTTCCACAGCCAACTAAAATCGAAATGATTTTCTTTTTTTTCCAGCTTTGATTCTATGCTGCTCCACAAGTCACTCCTGGGAATTTCCGCATCAAATCCTTCCCTGTTTTCCTTTATAAACTCTTCTAATCTATCTTTCATAGCCGTATTTTTCTTTCAACATTATTCGAAGTTTCTTTTTTGCTCTGTTGTATTGAGATTTAGATGTAGATTCTGATATCTCCAATATATCCGCTATTTCTCTGTGGTCGTACCCTTCCAGTAGATACAAGGACAGCACTGTTCTAAAACCATCCGGCAACTCAGAAATAGTCAATTTTATTTGATTCACATCCAGGTCAGATAGTGTGTTATGCTCTTCATTCTCTTCTATTTCTCCATACTCATCAACATCACTAAAATCAAACTTATTCTTTCTCAACAAATTGAGAGAATTGTTAATTACAATCCGCTTTAACCATGATCCAAAAGTAGAATCCCCTCTATAACTGTCAAGGTTTTTGAATGCCGACACAAAAGATTCCTGCAGTATATCTTCAGCCTCTTCTACATTGTTAACAATCCTACAACTCACGTTTAACATCGCTTTGGAATATAGCTTATACAGTTCATACTGAGCAGTCCGGTCGTTGCTTCTGGCTTTTTCCACCCAATGAAAATGTAAGTCGGTATTTGTTGCTTCCAAGTTTTATCAGAATTCTAAACCAAAGACATCCTTTCACCGCTAGGGTTGCATCTCAGTTAAAATAAAGTTAATAAACATTATTTTAGTGCTACTCATTTAATAAATCCCCTATTTACACACTGAGAATAATTTTTTTTTTATCTTCAAACGTAATTAACAATTAACTATAATCCCATGCGAAAACTATTTGTAATATTAAGTATTACCACACTTGCGGCAGTAATCATCATTGCAACTTTCTGGATTCCCATACTTTGGAGTCTGGTCGTAGTTATTCCGATTATTTTACTCGGAATCAGTGATATTTCTCAGACCAAACATACACTCAAAAGAAACTACCCTGTCGTAGGTTGGGGCAGATACCTTCTCGAAGATTTAAGACCGAAAATATATCAGTACTTCATCGAATCAGAAACTGAAGCTTCCCCTATCAGTAGGATGTATCGCTCAATAGTATATCAAAGAGCCAAAAAAGCACTCTCAACCAACCCTTTTGGAACAAAGGTAGATGTATATCAGGAAGGATATGAATGGGCCAATCATTCTATGAATCCGCTGGAACATCATCAGCTAAACAATCACCCAAGAGTGATGGTAGGAGGGTCTGATTGTACAAAACCATACAATAGTAGTATTCTTAACGTATCGGCCATGAGCTTCGGAGCTTTGAGTAACAGAGCTATTTTGGCATTAAATGGCGGAGCAAAAATTGGTGGATTTGCCCATAATACCGGTGAAGGTTCCATAAGTCCTTACCATATAGAACCGGGAGGAGATTTGATATGGCAAATAGGTACCGGGTATTTTGGCTGTAGAAATTCTGATGGCTCGTTCAATGATGACCTGTTCGCTGAAAAAGCTACTCAGGAAAATGTTAAAATGATTGAAATTAAAATTTCGCAAGGAGCAAAACCCGGGCATGGAGGAATACTACCCGCAATAAAAAACACGAAAGAAATAGCTGGAATCAGACATCTGGAACCCCATACTACAGTGATGTCACCACCTGCTCACAAAGAGTTTTCTAACCCTCCTGAAATGTTGGAATTTATCAAAAAACTCCGAAGACTGTCAGGAGGTAAACCAATTGGTTTTAAATTATGTGTCGGTAACAAACTGGAGTTTACTGATGTGTGTATAGCAATGCAAACATCAGGAATTAAACCCGACTTTATCACTATAGATGGTGGCGAAGGGGGTACCGGAGCTGCTCCACTCGAATTTTCCAATTCTATTGGTATGCCATTAAGAGAGGGATTGGCCTTTGTTGCTGATCAATTAAGAGGGTATAACCTGAAAAAAGAAATCAAAATATTTGCGTCAGGTAAAATCCTGACTGGGTTTGATATGTTTAGAGCATTCGCTTTAGGAGCGGACTCTTGCTACAGTGCAAGAGGAATGATGCTTTCTCTAGGGTGTATTCAAGCTCTGGAATGTAATAACAACAATTGTCCAACAGGAATAGCTACTCAGCAACAACACTTGATTAAGGGCCTGGTGGTAGCTGACAAAGAGAAAAGGGTAGCTAATTTTCATGCAGAAACAGTGAATAGTTTTGTTGAATTTATGGGTGCAACAGGAGTAAATGACCTTTCAAAAATCAAAAGACATCACGTTTACAGAAGAATAAGTCAAACTGAAATTAAAACTTACGCCGAAATATACCCTCAAGTTCAATTTGGTGAGTATGTATAATGCCAATAGTTTGTAGTCACTGAAGTAAATCTATTACAATTGGCACACGGGTAAATCTAAGTTTAGATTTACCCGTGTGCTTTTTTTATTTCTATCTTCTCTTAACATTCATTAAAATAAATTTTCATTTTCTCAATATGTGAAGAATGTTTTTCCGAACCTTCAAAAACATAGCATCTTATTGAAACTCATTTTTAACTTTTCGCAAAATACCTCTTAGCCAATTAAACCTTCTTGGTATTATTCAGTCTATTTATTAAAAAAATATTCTTCTGGCACAATAAGTGTTAATTGATACTGTTGTATATTTGCTTAGTTTAGTTATATTTAATATTGGAATATGAAAATAAATAAACATTTGAAGTTCTGGATATGCCTTTCGATGTATATTTTCTTTATGAGCTTTTTAGGCTGTAAGGAAAACACTATTTCTTTCAATCCATTTAAGATTGACAAAAGCGAAGAAATTTATGCTAAAAATTCTGAAACATACAAACCTTAAACCGTTCACCTTTTCTGTATAAATTCCGATCTGGCAACAACTCCAAAAAACCATTTGATTTTACCAGATTAGACAAGTCTCCGGATCCTCCTCCTTCTCTGGGTGACGCAATCAAAACTCCACTTTCACTGACTTGACAATTTACCTGCAAAAAATAAGTAAGCTCTGGCTCAAAATTAAAATCCTCATCCAAAACAGCATACAATTGCTTCTGACTACTAACTTGTATAGATTTTTGCAGCCATGGAAGAAAATAAACTGTAAAACACATAAATGTTGAAATAGGATTGCCTGGAAGTGCAAATACAAATCTGTTCTCTTCCTTTTTTCCAAACCAAAATGGTTTCCCCGGACGTTGTGCAACTCTATGGAATAGTTTTTCTACTCCAAGCTGATTGAGCACTTCAGGGATGTAATCAGCCTTGCCTTTAGAAACTCCTCCACTTATTAACAAGACATCAAAATTATTGAGTATTTCTCCAACTTTTGACAGCAAATCATCATAGTCGTCCAATAAATGAAACCGTTTGTTTTCAATCTTCATTTCGTTGAGTTTTGCTTGAATCATAACGGAATTTGACATCCTGATTTGATGACCCTCAGGCATTCGATTTACTTCTACCAACTCATCTCCTGTAGATATTATGGCAACTTTTGGCAATCTCGAAACAAGCACTTTCTCTTTACCTACTGTCGCTAAAACTGCCACATCAGAAGCCGAAAGCATTCTTCCCCTCTCTATCAAACAATCTCCGCTTTTACGGTCGGTTCCTTGTCTATGTACATTTTTCCAAGGAGTTAAGCCCTGAAAGTTAACTTCTGCATATTTTTTTTCGCCTTTCAGGCTAATATTAAGATCCTCATACCTCACAACTACATTAGCATTGGCTGACAATATTGCCCCTGTCATTATCTCATGACCAATCCCTTTACCTATAAGCACTTTTTGTCCCTCTCCGGCAGTCTGCATATCTGTAATTTCGAACTCTCTGATACCGGATTCAAAATCTTCAAACTTTATTGCAATACCATCCATGGTCACCCTGTCAAATGGTGGAAAATCCCTGTCAGCAACTATGTCTTCCTGCAGTACTCTACCTATGCAAAATTCAATGGACACTTCCTCGTTTCCCCAATTGGTGGTATTAGACAAAACAATATCAATGGCTTCTTTAGCACTTATCATAGCATTTTTTTCTAATTTTATATTTTACAAGCAATTTAAACTGTTTCAACTTTTAGGACACATTTCACATAGGCTTTAGCATGGACAATCCCGATCAAAATACATTGACTCACATCAACACCAAAAACAATCCGGCGATGGTAGATGTTTCTGAGAAAAAAACAACCAAACGTATTGCTAGAGCCAAATCTATCGTACAACTCACCACAGAAATAACAAAACTTCTCAATGAAGGTGAAATAATGACAAAAAAAGGGCCTGTATTTCAAACAGCAATCATAGCCGGAACAATGGCTGCTAAAAAGACCGGAGAGCTAATTCCTCTTTGCCACCCTATCGGGCTGGAAAGTTGTGATTTTGAAATCAATACTAATGGTAATGACGTAATTATAGACTGTACATGTTCTGTGATATCTAAAACCGGAGTGGAAATGGAAGCATTAACAGGTGCTTCTGTAGCAGCTCTTACAATTTATGATATGTGCAAGGCCATTTCTCATAATATAGTCATAAAAGAAACGAAACTTATGGCAAAATCGGGCGGTAAAAATGACTTCAACAGAACCAATTAATTATACATTTATTTTATATTTCTAATAAATGAAGAATCATATCAAACATGCGAAAATTACAAGATTGGATATCGGTAACTTTCACAAAAATGAGTATTCCATTTTAGGAACACCTTGTGGCAATATTAAAAAACTTGCTTTTGATATCATCTCTAACCTTTCGACTGATTACAAAATAGGATATGTTGATGCAGATCATAAAAGTGCCAATGAAAATGCTCATAACTCGAACTGTGCTCTGGAATACGGTGCGTCTTTAGAATATATCGACAAAATAAACTTTCATAGATTTGACACATCCCAATCTTTAAATGAATACGATTACCGACAACACTTTTCATCTCAAGATTTAGTGTTGGTGAATGGGAATCATTTTAAAGCCAAAAAGCAAATTATTGTAATAGACCCAAAGAAACCACTGGAAAAGAAGCTGGAAAAACTGACCAATGTGGCCTTGGTACTTTTGATTGATGATGAGACTACTATTCCGGATTATTTAAAAGGAATAGTAGAAAACCTACCCGTTTTGAGTATAGATGAAACTGGTAGCATTACTCAGTTTATTGCCAATCAACTTACTACCAACTTTGCCCCGTTAAAAGGACTTGTGCTCGCAGGAGGAAAAAGCACTCGAATGAACCGAGACAAAGGAAAAATAGATTATCATGGAAAAGAACAACGGTTATATATGAATGATCTGTTATCCGGGTTAACAAGCGAAAGTTACTTATCCATCCGTCCTGATCAATCGGAAGAACTTTCAGAAGATGTAAAAACAATTGAAGATGTTTATTCAGGATTGGGTCCCTATGGGGCAATATTATCTGCTTTTCAAAAAGATCCAAATGCTGCCTGGCTAGTGACTGCCTGTGATCAACCATTTCTGAATGAAAATACTTTAAAATATTTAATTTCTAAAAGAAATCCTTCAAAACTGGCAACAGCCTTTTACAATTCTGAAACTGATTTCCCTGAACCTTTGATTACTATTTGGGAACCAAGAGCCTATTCAAGAATGCTGTATTTCCTAAGTTTAGGGTATTCCTGCCCAAGAAAAGTGCTTATCAATTCGGATATAGAATTGGTGAGACTGGAAAATGAACAAGTGCTCAAAAATGCCAATACACCCGAAGAATTTGATAAGATATCAATGAGCTTAAAGTTTTAGCTTTAAGAACTCATACTATATCAAATATTCCTTTTCTCCTTTGATTGTAATGATTTCATCATCCAACAGTCTGGTAATAAGTCCGATGGATTTAGGTATTTCATAAGCGAAATAATACCTGAGCGTTTGAAGTTTACTTTCATAAAAATCCAATGATTGAGAACCTTCATTAATACATTCCATAGAAGCCACTCCAAGTTTGAGCCATTGCCAGCCCATAACTACAATGCCGCTTAATTCCATAAACAAATTGGCGTCTGAAAGAAACTCTTCGACTTTACCATCTTGCGCCTTGCTTACCAGCTTTAGTATCACTTCCTGATATTGACCAAACAAATCATGAAATGATTTTGTATGTGCTTTTAACCTGTCATATTTAATGGCCTGATCAATCGTCTTGTTTATTTCAACGAACAAAAGCTTTGCAGCCTTTCCTTCATTCAACATAATTTTTCTACCCAAAAGATCCATAGACTGGATGCCAGTAGTACCCTCATACAATGTCGTAATCCTAATATCTCGGTATAATTGTTCCAAAGGAAAATCCACACAATATCCATATCCCCCCAGACATTGTAACCCGTTGCTCACAGATTCTATGCCTTTTTCTGTAGGAAATGTCTTGACTATTGGTGTCAACAATTCTAATAATAAATACCAGTTCTCCCGTTCCTCACCATCAGTTGTTTTCACCAAATCTTCACACTTCGAACATTCAACCAAAAGACTCATAGAACCTTCTACCATAGCTTTTTGTGCAAACAGCATACGTCGAACATCTGCATGGTTCAGAATAGATATTGGCTCATCTACAGGATCTTTTGATGCGGGGTTTCTACCCTGTGACCGCTCCTGAGCGTACTCCAATGAAGCATAATAAGCTGCTGAAGCTATTGCCACACCTGTTGCTCCAACCTCTATCCTTGCGCTATTCATCATTTGAAACATGTATTTCAGTCCCTGATTTTCTTCACCAACCAAGTACCCGACACAATCATCTTTTTCACCCATCATCAAGTGTGTCGTCACATAGCCATTCTGTCCCATTTTATGGAAAACACCTGCCGTGGTAACATCATTGGGTTCCAAACCCGCATCGGTCAGTCTCCTTTTAGGAACAACAAAAAGAGAAATCCCTCGTGCTCCAATTGGAGCTCCTTCAATTTTCGCAAGCATCAGGTGGACTACATTTTCTACCCCTTCATAATCGCCACCTGAAATAAAAATCTTTTGCCCTGATATATTGAAAGTACCGTCAGAATTTCTCGTTGCTTTGGTTGTGATATCAGACAAAGAACTACCAGCCTGAGGCTCGGTAAGTGCCATAGTCCCCTGCCATTTTCCTGCGCACATTTTAGTCGCATACTTTTCCTTAAGGCTATCATTACCAAATGTGGTAATCAAACGAGCCGCCCCTGCGGTGAGCATGGTATATCCGATCCCAGAACTATTTGCCGCTATGTAAATAGTCTCTACCATATTCCCAACCATACCGGGCAACTGCATACCCCCGGATTCGAAAGCCTGAGACGCATTGATCCATCCGGAAGCTCCAAGTTCGCTCAAAACTTTATACACTTGTGGATGTACCTGCACCTTTCCATTTTCATACTTCACCCCCTGTCTATCCATTTCTGTGAAAAATGGAAAGAGCTCCTTATCCGCAAAATCCTTAGCTGAATCAATCATCATATCGACCGATTCTTGTGAATATTCGAAGAAATAGTCCTTTTCAAAAAGCTCCTGTACATTATGCACGTTGTACAATAAAAACTTTATGTGCTCAATACTGATATATTTATTAGCCATTTGTAATTCTGTTTTGAATAGGTACTAAAATTAGTGGCTATTCAACCAAATACAAAACAATAAGATTGAAATACTGTAAATGTCAATTTTTGATCAAGAATTCAAACTACTCATCAATGCATTTTATTTTTAATAACTCATATTTGCAGATACTAAAAACGTGTCTTTATATCTTTATAATTCCAAAAACCTAAGATTTGAATTGGTTAGTTAAAAGTTTAAAAAAAACTTACCTCCTATATTGCCAGCTATTTCTATCTGATGAAGCCTTTATAAAGCGACATTCTAAAAGATTCTTAGGTTACAAAGTCAACCTCAACAATCCCAAAACCTTAAACGAAAAAATTCAATGGTTGAAATTGAATGACCGAACACCTCTCCACACTATTTGTACTGACAAATATCTGGCTCGCAATTATATAATAAAAAAAGTAGGTGCAGATCACTTGGTTCCTTTGGTTTTTGAAACAAAAGACCCTGAAAAAATCAATTCGGAAACTCTTCCTGACTATCCGGTAATTATTAAAACGAATCACGACAGTGGTGGAATTATAGTAATTGAAGATAAAAATCAGGCAGACTGGAAGTCCATAAGGGAAAAGCTGAAAAGAAAATTAAAAATAAATTTTTTCTTTCCCCACAGGCAATGGTCATACAAAAACATAGAAAAACGAATAATTGTTGAGCATTTTTTGATTGATAGTAAAAAGAAATTCCCCGACGATATCAGGGTTCATTGTTTCAACGGAAAACCTGGTTTCATAACTATAGATTCCGGGCGTTTTGGAGATATGAAAAGTGGTATGTACGATTTGGAGTGGAATTATCTGGATTGCGAGTGGACAGACCCTCCGGCTACACCAGTTAAAAAACCAGAAAAGATGGGTGACATATTAGAACTGGCTGCAAAACTTTCTGAAAATTTTATATACGTCAGAACAGATTTTTATATCGTTCAGAATAAAATTTACGTAGGTGAACTCACTTTTTATCCATGTGCAGGATGGAAACCTTTTAAACCTGAAAAATGGGATCGTATATTTGGTGAAATGCTACACCTGCCCACCAGGAAAGGCAAGAGTAGCATTTAAAAACACTCCAACCCAAAAATTAGAGAAAACAACATGTTAAGAATCGATATCTAAATAACAAGTAATTGACTTACTTAACAAGTTAAATTAAAGTACTCAATAAATAAGTTTTACCAATCAAAGACTTACCCACTTGCCTTCTCTCGAACTCAACACTATGGCATCAATTATTTTCATATTTCCTAATGCATCATTCATATAGCCGTGCATATCGGTATCATCCAAAATACATTTGGCAAAAGCATCCGCTTCCAGCGTGTATTGATCTGCCGCAGCAAGTATGAATAACTCTTCGTGCTCTTTGGTGCGCAACCAAACTTTACATGGTTTGTCCGGCGGTGCATTTACAGGTATTTCCACTTCTATGACACCTTCCGTTCCATATATATTGCATCGCTGGTAGGGAATCAACTGCGTGGCACAAGTAAATGTAGAAGTCTTTCCTTCACCAAAAGCCAGAATCGCTGAAGCCATTCGGTCTGTACCAAATTCCGGATCACGCTCCATGATACCTGTGACTCTTAAAGGCTCTTTACCAAACACAAACTTTGGTAGAGAAATGCAATAACACCCAATATCCATCATTGCTCCACCTCCCACTTCTACACGGTTTCGGATATTGCTTGTATCAACATTGTAGTAGGAGAAAAAAGTATTAACAGTTTTCACTTCTCCTATCGCATTCTTACCTAAAAGCTCTTTTACTTTCAACCACTGAGGATGAAACCTATACATAAAAGCCTCCATCAATTTCAGTTTGGGGTGCTTCACAGCTTCATCCAGAAGCATTCTTGTTTCACCAGCATTCAAACCAACGGGTTTTTCACACAATACATGTTTTCCGGCTTGTAGTGCTTTTATAGTCCATTCTACATGCATGTGATTGGGTAGTGGATTATACACCGCATCAATATCAGGATCATTGATCAGGTCTTCATAAGACGAATGCACCTTGTCTATATCATTTTCCGATGCAATTTCCTGAGCCCTTTCTGTATTAGCAGAACCAATAGCTACTATTTTACCCAATTCTGATTTTTGCATTGCAGGAATCACCTTTTGCCAACCTATCTTAGCCGTACTGATCACACCCCATTTTATTTGCCTCTTTGTCATAATATGAAATTAAAATAATATTTCAGAAAGCTATAGTCAACGAAGAATTTCTTGACTTACTTCATCACTACTTTGTTTTTTTAGTCTTTAAAATAGAAACTTAAATTAACAAATTCATTTCAACAATTCCATCAACAACTCAAATTGAAGTATTCTAAAAATTAAGTGACGAACTATTGAAGTATCATTTTTCACCAAAAGATATAATTCTATTTCAATCTTTGTTAGATGCGATCCTGATGAAAGGATAGTGCTATAAAAACACTAACAAAATCTAATTACATACTCTCGATATGAACCTCAAAAACTACATTGTTCTATTTGTATTTTCTATTTTCACCCTGTTTTCCTGCTCATCCAAAAAGGAGGTCAACGTGCTTGTTTTTTCTAAAACGTCAGGATTCAGGCATGGTTCTATAGAAGCCGGACAAAAAGCGATTGAAAAACTGGGGATCGAAAATGGTTTTAAAGTAACAGTTACTGAAAATGCTGATTACTTCTCAGAAGACTCATTAGTAAACTATGCGGCAGTTGTTTTTCTAAACTCGACCGGAGATGTATTGGACTACTACCAACAAGCAGATTTCGAACGATTCATTCAATCAGGAGGTGGATTCGTTGGAGTGCATGCCGCTTCCGATATGGAGTACGAATGGCCGTGGTACAACAAACTGGTTGGCGCATACTTTAAAGGACACCCCAGCGTTCAGGAGGCAACATTGAAAATAATAGACAAAAACCATCCCTCCACCTCTATGCTACCTGACGAGTGGGTTCGATCAGACGAGTGGTACAATTTCAAAAAAATCAATAAGGACATTAATGTATTAATCGAAATAGACGAATCTTCTTACGAAGGAGGAGACAATGGTAACGTCCATCCTATGGCGTGGTACCACAACTATGATGGAGGCCGGGCATTTTACACAGAATTTGGACACACCAATGAAACATTTGAAGAGCCGTTGTTCCTACAACACTTAGTGGGTGGCATTCAATATGCTATAGGAAAAAATGCGAAAGATTATTCCAAAGCCACATCAGACCGTCTGCCACAAGAAAACCGATTTGTGAGAACGGTATTAATACAAAATCTGGAAGAGCCTATGGAACTGGAATACCTTCCAAACCACAAAATTTTGTTCATAGAAAGAATAGGAACAGTAATGGTATATGATCTTTCGACCGGAGAACTTACTACCGTAAATAAGATAAATGTTGAAACGACAGGTGAAAACGGATTGCTCGGAATGGCATTGGATCCTAATTTTGAAACCAACAAATGGATTTACATTTATTACAGTCCTTTGGGAGGTGAATCAATTCAGCAATTATCCAGATTTGAATTTACAGATAAAATAAACCTGGAAACAGAAAAGGTATTGCTAACTATACCAAACATCAGGGATTGCTGCCATTCAGGAGGTTCGATTGAATTTGGCCCTGATGGATTACTCTACCTTTCTACCGGAGATGACACCAATCCTTTTGCATCATCAGGCTACTCTCCAAGTGATGAACAAAAAGGTAGAGCACTTTGGGATGCACAAAAATCAGCAGCAAACACCAACGACTTGCGTGGAAAAATAATAAGGATCAAACCTGAAGCAGATGGCACATATTCTATTCCCGAAGGAAACCTTTTTCCAGTGGGAACAGAAAAAACACGTCCTGAAATCTACACCATGGGTCTAAGGAATCCGTTCAGGATTTCCATTGATCAAAAAACGGGCTTTCTATATTGGGGAGATGTGGGGCCGGATGCAGGAAAAAACAACCCAAAACGTGGGTCAAAAGGTCTGGATGAATTGAATCAGGCCAGACATGCCGGCAACTGGGGATGGCCATACACCAGAGGCGACAATAAGCCTTATTTCAAATATGACTTTGAAAAAGAAGAGTCATTGTATCCTTTCGATCCAAATAATCTAAAAAATACTTCTCCCAATAATACTGGTCTGGAAAACCTGCCTCCTGCTCAAAAGTCATTTATCTGGTATTCTTATGACAAATCAGAAGAATTTCCATGGGTAGGAACTGGTGGAAAAAATCCAATGGCTGGCCCGGTTTTTTACTCAGATATGTATAAAGTAAACGAAAAAGGATTTCCAGATTATTTCAATGGAAAACTGCTTTTCTACGATTGGATCAGAGACTGGATCTATGTGATCACTTTCGATGAGAATCACAACTTCAAGAAAGCAGAACCCTTTATGCCTAATTCAAGATTCAACAATCCGATAGACATGGTGTATGGCAAAAATGGTGAATTGTACATTTTAGAATATGGCGAAAAATGGGTGGCAAAAAATTTGGATGCAAGGTTGAATAAAATAAAATACATCAGGGGCAATCGTGCACCGATCGCAAGAATAGAATCAGACAAAATAGTAGGTGCTGTACCGTTAACAATAAGTTTTTCGGCAAAAAGTTCAGAAGATCTGGAAAAAGACCCCATCACATACGAATGGATGTTTGACAGCCAACAAGTACAATCTACTGAAGAAAATGCTTCGTTTACTTTCAACAAACCTGGTGTTTACAAGGTAAAACTTACGGTAAAAGACAACAAAGGGGAAAGTTCCAGTACTTCCCATGAAATAATAGCAGGCAATGCCCCTCCTTCTGTTAAAATAAACATAGAGTCTGACAACCTGACTTTCTCTAAAAATATCAAGTTAAAATATAAAGTAGTAGTAGAAGATAAAGAAGATGGCAGTTCAGAATCTGGTGATATCAATTCCAAAGATGTAAAAGTGACGCTAACCTACTTACCAGAAGGCAAAGACTTTATAGTAGAGACAAAAGGACACCAACCTACACTCTCTTCCAAAGGAAAAACCCTGATGGAGGGCTCTGACTGCAAGGCTTGCCACGCTATCAATGAAAAAATAAGTGGGCCAAGTTTGATGGATGTGGCGAAAAAATACACAGAAAAGGATAAGGACTACTTAACTGCCAAAGTAATGGCAGGCGGTTCCGGCGTATGGGGAGATGCACCAATGGCAGCACATCCCACGCTCAAAAAAGAAGATGTGGAAGAAATGGTAAGCTATATTCTTTCTCTGAAAAAAGACGATTCACCGTCTCTACCTTTAGAGGGCAATTTAACGTTTGATCAACATAAAAAAGGAGACAACTATGGCGTGTATATCCTGACTGCAACCTATACCGACAAAGGAAATGGCAACATCACTTCTATCACGGCACAGGATCAGAAAATATTTAAGTCGCTCTATCGGGAAGCGGAAGATGCAGACATAAAAGGCCCTGATGTTTCTACCTGGGATGCAGGAGGCCAGCGGCTACTGGGCAATATCACCAATGGCAGATACTTTGGATTTAAAGAAGTACAACTCACAGGGCTTAAATCTGTTGATTTGTCAGTCTATTATAGCCGCAATTATGATTACAAAGGAAAGGTACTCGTGAAAAAAGGCAGTAAAGACGGTGATGTAATAGGGGAAATGAAAGTTGGCTATTATGACTTGAAAAAGGAAAGCCATAAAACATATTCCATTCCTGTGAAAGCAAGTAAGGAAAAAAGTGACCTGTATTTCGTATTTGTGAACGACTCAAACAAAGAGCAATTTATCGCCAATGCAAACAACATCTATTTGAATTATTAGGAAATAGGAATCTCAAATATCTATTGATACTGAAATCAAAAGTTTCAGTTCAGTTAAAAATCGTTTAATTTAGGGTAGTATAATTATCCTGATTTACTTTTCCATCTCAGGATTATGATGATACATCTCGTTTGTAAGTGATTTATAATCGGTTAAGCCATATGAGTGAACAAGATATTAGGTGGAAGCAACGATTCTCAAATTTCGAGAAGTCGTTACACTTTTTGGAGCAAACGATACAAATACCAAACCTCGATTTCACTCAAAAGGCAGGATTGATTCAATTTTTTGAAATCAGTTTTGAACTGTCGTGGAATGTACTCAAGGATTATTTGGCAGAACAGGGACTTTCGGATGTACACTTTCCTAGAGACAGCATAAAGAAAGCATTTGAAACAGGTATAATTACAGATGGACACAGTTGGCTTGAAGCCCTAAAAAACCGTAACCTAACTTCGCATACTTACGATGAAGCACTTGCAGACAAAGTAGTAGATTTGATTATAAGAAATTACTATCCTTTGCTGAAGCAACTGTACCAAAGACTAAAACCTGAAATGTAGATGTTTGGCCTAAAAGACAAAGACATAGCAGAAATTGTTTCTATTTTGGATGGTTTTCAAGAAGTAGAGCAAGCACTGATCTTTGGCAGCCGTGCCAAAGGAAACCATAGGAATGGAAGTGATGTTGACATAGCCATTAAAGGACAGGAAGCGGATTTCAATATTGCTTTGACCATAGCTGGCATTCTCAACGAAGACACCACCATGCCTTACCACTTCGATGTATTGAGCTATACCGACCTTAACAATAAAGATTTGGCAGCTCATATCGATCGTGTTGGAAAGTTACTTTATCAGACTAAAGTTAAAATTCATTAAATTTGACCGAAAGCATAAAAAAAATGAAAATATTAAATCTTACTTATCAAGATAATGCTCTTAAATGGAGTTTAAAGAGTGCAAATTTTGATAACTTAACCCTGTTAGTAGGTGCATCTGGTGTAGGAAAGACTCAGATATTGAAATCTATTATGAGATTAAAATCAATTGCTGATGGAAAATCAATTAGTGGTATAAAATGGAACATAGTATTTGAAACCCTAAGCGGGCAAAAATTTGAATGGGACGGAGAATTTGAAAATAAAGGAGATATCGATTTTTCTGATGACGATGATGATGATTTAAAAAGAAATAAACCCTCAATAGTATCCGAAAATTTAAAGATTGACGGCAACATAATTGTTATAAGAAATAAAGACTCAATAATATTTAACAATGCAAAAACAGTAAAACTACCTAACCAACAAAGTATTATACACCTACTAAAAGAGGAGGATTTGATTAAACCTGCTTTTGAGGGATTCGGGAAAATAATATATAGTGATCAAACTGACTCTACAGGAGAAGCTTACCGTATAAAATTTTCTGACACTCAAAAACTTTTAAAAACAAATAAGTCACTCAAATCAATTCAAGAAAGTAAAGAGGACATTAGGATAAAGCTATTTTTGGCTTACAAAAACACGCCAAAAACCTTTGCTACGATTAAGGAGCGATATATTGACATTTTCCCTCAAGTTGAAGATGTCAAAGTAGAACCTATGGATTATGAAGACGAAGATAATATACCTTTTTTTTTCAAAGAGTATCCATTTATACAAATAAAAGAATTTGGTGTTGACAAGTGGATAAAGCAAGGAAATATTTCGTCTGGAATGTTTATTAGTTTAATGCATATTAGTGAAATATATTTATGCAGCGAGGGTAGTGTGTTTTTAATTGATGAATTTGAAAACAGCTTGGGGATTAATTGTATAAATGAATTAACAAATGACATTTTATCTTCTCAAAGACAAATTCAATTTATATTAACTAGTCATCATCCCTATATTATAAATAACATAGGTTATTCAAACTGGAAATTGGTAACACGCACAAAAGGAGTTGTTAATACCCACAATCCGGATGAATACAAGATTGGTAAATCTAAACACGATGCTTTTATGCAACTGATTCAATTGGATCAATATCAAACTGGATTAGAATAATGAACATCTATTTTATCGTTGAAGGTAGAAGAACCGAAAAAAAAGTTTATGCTGCTTGGTTAAACCATCTATTGCCAAATTTATCAAGAGTTGAGTGGGCATTTGAATCAGAAAATGATAACTATTATCTATTTAATGGAAATGGATTTCCAGCTTTACTCCATAACCATTTAAAAAACTCGATTGAGGAAGTAAATGAACATGGAAATTACGACTATCTAGTTATTGTCCTAGACGTAGATGAATCCACTGTGGATGAAAGAATAATAGAAGTTAATAATTTTGTAGATAGCAACAACATAAAACTAATCAATTCTGAACTTGTAATAATTCCTCAAAACAAATGCATTGAGACTTGGTTTTTGGGTAATAGAAAAATATATAAATCCAATCCCCAAAGTTCTGAATTATTACAATACGTAAAGTTTTATAACGTAAAAGAAGATGACCCTGAAATAATGGAAAAATTTCCTAGTTTTAATACTCATTCTCAATTTCATGCTGAATATTGTAAGGAATTTCTTAGAGAAAGAAATATACGATATTCCAAAAACAAACCAAACGGAGTTGTTGAATTAGACTATTTGAATAACATAATTGAAAGAGAACAGGAAACATCTCACTTAAGTTCTTTTAGAATTTTCTTGGATTTCTGCTCTAAAGTAAAAACAGAAATGCAAGCTTGATAGCCAAAAAACTCTACCTGCAAAGTGCAATAGTTTTATTCAGCCACGAATAAAACAACTCCTCTATCAGTGAAACTGCACCTTCATTTTCTTTGCAAACCAACTCGCTTACTTCTTTAGCATCCCCAGTTCTCTCTTGTTTTTCCAGTTGTTTCTGGTGAAGTCAGGGAATTTTACAGCTATACTTCCGAGTTGTACGGAAGTTGCACTCAGGGGAGTTATCACAGACCAATCTACTCCATCATACACATCCATATCCAATGCTATACCCTTGTTGAAGGCATCCACAAGGCGGTAGGTCATCACAAAATCCATTCCTCCATGACCATTGTTTTTGGCTATTTCTTCTTTGAGCTTTTCCCATATCGGATGCTTGAACCGCTCACGCATTTCATTGTATTTCGATTCAGAAACCCATTCATGCCCATCATCTATTTCTTTCAAAGCCAACCGGCTTGGGTAGCCTTCATGGTACCCTTTAGTTCCTGCCAGAGCATTGATTCTGCTGTAAGGTCTGGGAGTAACCACATCGTGTTGCAATAAGATCGATCTTCCATTATTGGTTTTGATCAGGGAGTTGTTCATGTCGCCATGAGCAAAGTCTGTACGGTTGTAGTACTCGTTATCGGAATCCACAGTTTTTGATAGCTCAGTAAGCCCCACCTGCAATGAACTCATGGACACCAGATGATCGAAACGGTCTCCCCTTCCTATTCCCATGTATTGTGCCACAGGCCCCAGGCCATGCGTAGGATACAAATTGCCGTCTGTAGCCAAGTGATGTGTCATACGCCACTTTTGGTAGTACTTGTCATTGAATAGTCCTGCTTTCAAATTGTGAATGTAGGCAGCCTCAGCATAAGTCAGTGTGCCAAATACACCTTCATTCACCATATTCAGTATCCAGAGTTCCTCGTCTCCATAACACACGTTTTCCAGCATCATGCAATTCCTCTGGGTTTCCTCCGCTGTATTGATCAGTTTCCAGCAGTCTTCCAGAGTATAGGCCAGAGGCACCTCGACTGCCACATGCTTGCCTTGTTGCATGGAATATACTGCCATCGGCGTATGGTCTTTCCACGGAGTGGCTATCAATACCAAGTCAATATCATCTCGCTTGACCATCTCTTTCCAAGCCTCTTCCTTGCCCGTATAGACCGCTACTTTTTGTCCATTCTTTTTGAGGAAATCGGCAGATTCTTTGGCCCGCTCTTCCCTTATATCACATATAGCAGTAACTTTTGCCTTGGGATACAATGCCTGCATTCTTTCCACATGGCTACTCCCCCTGTTTCCAACACCAATGAATGCCACCTTCAATTGGTCTATAGGATCAACAGTCAATCCCATTACTGACTTGCCTAATGCTTTCTTTGGTGCAGACATTCTCTCCAGTTCTTCTTTCACCCATTCCCTGTCATTGGATTTCAAAGAACCTGGAGTCAATCCTAAAAATACACCTGTCAATGCCGAAGCTTTTAGAAAATGCCTGCGGTCAATATTTTTCTTTTCCATTGATGTTTTGATATTAGGTAATGCTTCTTATTTGTCGATTTTAGAAGCCGATCCTTCATCCAAAAACAAAACAGTTTCCGGATGATTCCTTAAAATAGTTCCCGGACATTCAGTGCTTATTTCACTGTACAATGAATTGTACACCGCCTCTGCTTTTCTGGCATCAGGAACTACACAACTGATAGCCTTGCAATTCATAATAGCTGTGATGGTAAGCGTAAGTGCTTCTTTTGGCACATCGTCAAAAGTCGGAAACCATCCTTCACCCAACTGCTGATTGCGACAGGCTGTATCCAATTCCACTACTTTCACCAACTTAGGGTCATTAAAATCAGCCACCGGAGGATCGTTGAACGCAATGTGTCCGTTTTCTCCTATACCAATACAGGCTATATCTATGGGGTATTTTTTCAACTCTTCAGCATATCGATTCACTTCCTGATCTACATCTTCCGCATCTCCATTCAGGTAAAAAATTTGCTTGGGAGCAACGTCATCCAGAATTCTTTCTTTCAAATATTTTCTAAAACTGGCAGGATGGGAATCTGATATCCCTTTGTACTCGTCCAGGTGAAATACAGTGATTTTTTTCCAATCAATTTCTTTGTTTTTCAATGCTTCTAAAAAAGGAAACTGCGAAGCACCAGTGGCCAGAATCAGATTAGCTTTTCCATTGGATTGTATTGCAGCGTTGAGCTTTTCCGCAACGAAATTTGCAGCGGCATCTCCCATCTCTTTGGTTTCTTCAAAAATAGATACCTGCAAATTGTCAACTTTAAAGTTTTTTTTCATTCGTGTTTTTGGTTAAAAAAAATCAGCTATTGCAAACCATGTAGTCACCAGTGAAAACAAGATCACTGCAATAATGCTTATGTTTAAAATAGTGCCTGCTTTATGTTCTTTCATCAGGCTCTTGTTGTTGATTAATATAAAAACAGGGATGGCCACAGCCGGCAATATACAGGCCTGAAAGGCTTGTGAAAACACCATCAATGCCGGAGGGCGTTCTTCTAAAAACACCGTTCCAAAAGCAAAAATCAATGCGACAAAAATGAGTATTCTGGAATTAGCCGAATGAATATTTCGTGGTGTTCCTCTGTAGTCCGCCACCAACCATGGTGCTATCAATACTATTGGAAAAATGGTGGACAAGCCCGCTCCTGCGATACCGATGATCAGGATAAAAGCTGCTGCCTTTCCTCCTATTGGTTCAAACAAATGAATCATATCGACAGTATTTTCAAGCTTCAACCCCATTACATGGAGCGTACCGGCAGCTACCGCCATGATCACACCACTTAGAAAAAGCATCATAAAAGCGGAAACAAAAGAGTCTCTTTTTTCTGTTTTAAGATCCTTTACTGTCCAGCCTTTTTCTGCCACAACAGTACTTCGCATGATAAATACTGCGGCAGAGCAAGTAGTACCTGTGATGGCTGCAATCAACCCCAATGCTCCGGGAGTATTTGGAATGCTTGGTATCATTCCTTCCATAAGGGAAGACATGCTAGGCTTGACCATCACAAATACCACCACAAATGACAACCCCATAAGTACCACCAGAGCGGTCAACACTTTTTCAAAAACCTGATAGCGACCATACCAAAGCAGTGCATATAATATGATGATGAAAAAGAGAATGATCCAAAAGGTGTTTACCTGAAGTCCGTTAAAAGCCAGTTTGATTCCTTCCTGAATTAGATCAGCCACAATGCCCATCACTCCCATTAGTGCCAACAGTTCACCAATAATCAAAGCGATAATGATGTATAGAGACAATACCCATCCTCCTTTGAACCAATTTTTGAAATTGAAAAGTGCTGTATGTCCTGAGACCAGGGTTACTTTGCCATAGGCCAGCATCAACACAAAAGTAAAAATGCAAGACAACATCAATGCCCAGAACAATCCCATTCCATGCTCCGCTCCGGTTTTTGCCATTGTGGTTACACTACCGGTACCTATGTTGTATCCGATCAGGAATAGCCCTGGGCCTACTGCACTTATAGCAATAAGTACCTTTTTGGTAAATGTATTTTCCAAAATATCTTTTGTTTTAGTTCTGTGTATAAACCAACTGCCCCGCTACATAAGTTTTCTGAATCACCATTGATCCGTCTTCCATGGTGAAAACTACCAAATCCGCACGTTTGCCATACTCTACCGTCCCAAGTTGGGTCAACGACATCATTTCCGCTGGATTGGTACTGGCCATTCGGATAGCATCAGAAAGGCTGCACTGGGTAAAATCCATCACCACTCCTACACATTTGCTGATGGGAGATGCTGCCCCTGCTAATACATTCTCCTTGGGTAGCTTCACTACATTGGGAGTCAACAACAAGGTACGTTCTCCCCTCACATACTCTCCCGGAGGAAGACCAGCCAAGTCCAAAGCATCAGACACCAAAATGGTTTTTTCTGCTCCTTTGGCTTTGTAAAAACTCCTCACCTCTTCTCTCGTCAGATGAAACCCGTCGGCAATAATGCTCGGTGTAATCTGATCGTTGGATAGCTGAGGCCAGATAGGATTGTGGTGTCGGTTGATCTCATTGGCACAGCCATTTCCCAGATGGGTAGCCATTTTAGCTCCTGCATCCACTGCATTTTGCACATCAATCGCTGAGCCATTGTGATGACCAAGTGCTACCACTACTCCGCTGTTCACACAATTTCGAATAAAAGGAATGGCTCCTTCCAACTCAGGTGCCAGAGTGATGAGCTTGATGCCATTGTTGGCAGCTTTCTGAATTTCCTGAAACTCCTTCCAATCAGGAGTTTTGATGAATTTTTCCAAATGAGCACCTCTGAATCCTTTTACTGGAGAAATGTACGGCCCTTCCAGATGAAAGCCAGGGATGGACTTACCGATTTCAGGATCTTTCATTGCCTCTGCCAACACCGTAAAGTTTTTCTTGGTCAAAGCGATATCGCTGGTGATGACTGTAGGAAAGTAAGTAGTAACTCCCGCTTTCCACAAAGCCTTTGTTGCTTTTCTTACTCCTTCTACAGTCAATCCAGGGCCGGAAAAATCCACACCCATATAACCGTTGATTTGTACATCAATCAAACCGGGAGCTACAAATATTTGTTTGGTATTTCCCACAGATTCAATGCGTTTTATCTCCACAATATTGCCATTGTCCATATCCAAGGAAACAGCACTACCGTCTGAATAAAGTATGCCTTCTACTGTGTCCGACTTTTTTGATTGGCTCATATCAAACCCGATAAATAGTGTTAAAATGATAACTGCCGTCAGTGTATATTTCATAAGGAATTAGTGTATTTGTTCTAAAAAGTATTCTTATGAGTTGATCTCACGAATTTTAATATTTCTAAACCATGCATCGTCTTTGTGATTTTGCAATACGATATGACCTTTTCTTTTTTTGTGAAAATCAGGAGTATCCTTGTATTTACTCAACTTAAACAGAGAATCCAGACGTTCTGAGCCAAATTCATATTCGACGACCTTCTTACCGTTCAACCAATGTTCCACATGATTGCCATCTACCAAAATTCTACTGGAGTTGTATTCACCAAGTGGCCTGACGACCGCCCCTTCGGGAGCAATCATATCATACAAACAACCCGTAAATTGAGTCGGTTTGATCTTACCGACATAAGTAGTGTCCTTATCATCCAACAACTGGTATTCGAACCCCAGAGCTGAATATTGTGAACCACTGGCCATTGACATTTCTTCCGACACATTGTACTTGAGCCCTGTGTTTCCAGCTTGGGTCAATTTCCATTCAAAATACAATTCGTAATTGTCAAATGTCTGAATGGTCATAAGGTCTCCTCCTTCTATGGGTTGACCATCCGGCAAAGAAGGCACCAATCCGCTGTTCAACTTTCTGATAGTACCTTCTTCTATTTTCCAATGTTCCTTTGGCACAGTTTCTCTGCCGAGTCCACGCCATCCGTCAAATGTTTTACCATCGAATAGCAGCTTCCAACCTGCCTTCTTTTCGGATTCAGACAGCATATTGTCCTTTACTTGTTCTTGCTCGTTGACCTCTTTCTTTTCAGCAGTGTTGCAAGCAGTCAACAGCAGTATTGCAAGTATTGCTGAAAGGAAAATCCCATTCATATTTTTGAAATCATTCATCATAATCAATAAAATACGTTCTCCCATTTATCGCTGATTGCTGAGTTGTAAAGTGCTTCCAAAATCGCAATTCCGGCAATAATGCTTTCATGGCTTCTGGGTTCTACACCTGTCTTAAACATCTCTACCATGTCAACATAGTTTTTACCTGGATCTTTTTTCTCTACTCTTGATTTCATTTCTACCACTCCTTCATCAGTTTCTACGAAGGTTTGCCAGCCGTATTTTTTATAGGTGAAAATGAGTGTCACAAGCATTCCATTTTCATAGACCAGGCTTGCACTGCTGTTTTTATTTTCCTTCACGTTTTTATTGATTCTTGCCGAAATCACTTTTTCATCAAATAAATACACTAGTGGTTCTACCAGGTGTGGCCCATAGAAATACACTCCACCGTATTCAGAATTGATATCCACTCTGCCATAGCATACTACCTGACTGATGCCATCTATTCCATTCAACTGTTCCCTGACATCAAAAGTATCATAACTGTGAGCGATGGAACTAAAGGAAGTAACAGGTGTTCCCACTTTTCTGGCCATAGCCAAAAACTCCTTTGCTTCCTTACTACTAAAACAAAATGGCTTGTCTATGAACGTTGGGATACCAGCCTCAACAAATGGTTTTGCTGCTTCCAAATGCTGATCTCCTCGCCTATGATCCACAATGAGCGCATCTATTTTTCCCATCATCTCTTTTGGGTCTTTCACCATATTAGGTATGCTTCCCTTTTCCATGGCCTTTTTAGCAAATTCTTCAGTTTCACCCCAAACATACTTTACCTCAAAGCCTGGAAATTTTTTATCCACATTAAACATGCGTCCGAAACCAACAGTATGCGAATTTTCCGCTCCAATGATTCCAATAATTTTAGGTTTATCCTTTTTCATATTCATGGTATTAGAAAACAAACTGGAAGGAGCTGCCAACGCAATAGTTGACAGTGCCGCACCCTTTGAGACTTTTTCTATAAATTTTCTTCTGGAATTCATGCTTTTCATTTGACATTTATAATTTCATTTCCCAACCTTTTTCATAGGCACGGCTCCAGTATTTCTGGGCATCTTTATCCTGAAGGATGTGTCCGTTTTTCGAATCTATATTCAATGACCTGCCTACCCTTTGGGAGATATTTCCTAGTTGTACCAGTAAAGTACTCTTGTGACCAGAATCCACATCTGAATTGAGAGATTTGCCATTGTAAATGCCATCAAGCATGTTTTGGATATGCAATGCGTCCAACTGCTCGGCAGGATTGGTAGCATTTCTCGGGTCGATTTTTATATCATCTTTCACTTCTTTCACCACTTTTCCTTTCAGGTCAAAAATGGTGTAACTGTTACCTCCCGGAATCAGCATACTTCCGTTTTCCCCATAAAAAACCACACCTACTGCACTGCCTTCAATAGGTTTTCCATTACAACTTCTTCCTTCCCACGACATAGACACTCCTTTATCAAAATCCAGATTGATGACTTGTGTATCGGGTGTTTCCCAATCGTCCTGATAGCGGAAACGGCCACCATTGGAACTGACCTTTGATGGGTAGTCCACCTCCATGCCCCACCTCAATAGGTCTATCATGTGTGTACCGTTGTTCAATGCCTCACCCGTCCCCCAATGCCAGTGCCAATGCCAGTTGTAATGAATCAGGTTGTCTTTGAAATCTTTTCTGGGTGCAGGCCCCTGCCACAAGTCCCAATTCAACCAATCGGGAGCTGCTGTGTTTTTCCCTATACCTATGGATTGCCTGTTGTTAGAATACCACCCTTTACCAAAATACACTCTACCTATTTCACCACTCTTCAGGGCATTAATTCCTTCAACTACGTTTGGCCAGGAACGCCTCTGGTTTCCCATTTGAACTACCTTACCATATTTTTTAGCGGCTTCAACCAAGATTTCTCCTTCTTTAGGATTATGACTACAGGGTTTCTCTACATATACATGTTTACCAGCCTCTAGTGCCAGCAATGAAGCCGGAGCGTGCCAATGATCCGGTGCAGCTATCACCATGGCATCTACATCTTTACTCTCTAAAGACTTCCGAAAGTCAACAAAACTTTCAGCCGTTATAGTTTGTCTATCCTTGATAGCTTCCAGGCAGTTTACAATTGCACGGCTGTCAACATCGCACACATGAATCACATCGCAATTATGTTGCTGAGCGAAGTTCTGTGCCAAAGCTTTACCACGACTATTCACTCCCATCATGGATACTTTCAATTTGTCATTTGCTCCCAAAATACGGGCATAACTCTTTGGAGAAAACCGGGGTAATATACCCCCTGCTACCAGCAGAGCAGATCCGGCTGCTGTTTTTTTTATAAAATCTCTTCTGGTTTTCGTATTGACCTTCATTTTATACGTTTTTATTTTCTGATAATTTATAGTTGACTATTGTGAATTGAGATAGAAATCAATATTTTCTTTGATAATAATATCCAGAGGCACAAACTGGATCTCAGCAGGTGGTTTTTTATAAACAAAGTAATCAAACAAGCTTTGAACAGCCCTTGTACCCTGAAAAACAGGGCTCTGTGAAATGAGAAAATCGATCCCTCCACTTTTCATTTCTGTTATGTTCTTTTCAACCAAATCAAAGCCTACCAGCTTGATATCCAACTCATGTGTTTTATGAAATTCAGAAATGAGGTGCGCTCTTGAATTGGTTACAAACACTCCTTTCACTACAGTATTTTTAATGTAATACTTCGTTAACTCCTTTATGACATCTACTTCTTCTGTTGAAGGAATTGTAAGGGAATTTATATTCCAATCAACGTTATCATCCTGTGACTCAAAAAAATCACGAAACCCTTCTTCTACAATTCCAATATGAGCACTGTTCTTTACTCCCTTGGCCATATTCACAATAAGGATATCGTCTTTCTCTCGGAGAAGTGAGTGCAACAACTTACCAGCAATAAATCCGCTACGTTTAGAATCCGGCCCTATATAACTTAGAGGTTTCTTGTCTGGAATTTTAGCATCAATGAAAATATATGGGATATTTTTCTCCTCCAATATTTCAACAAAGACCTTACTTTCTTTTTCGAAAAGGGGAGCCAAGATTACTCCGTCAGGATTCTTATCAGCAATCACCTGAGCATGCGCCACAAAGCTGGACTCATCGAACAAGCTGTATTCATGAGAATCCAAAACAATCCCAAAGTCCCGATAAGTATTGGCTACTTGTTCGATCCCTTTTTTTGGAAGGTTCCAGTAATTCCCACTATTTTTAGCTTCAGGAAAAAGACTACAAACCCTAAACTGTTTTCCCAAAGCCAAAGTCCTTGCGAGTAGGTTTGGATTGAAATCCAGAAGCTTTATTGCCTCCTCTATTTTCTTCTTTTTCAGAGGAGAAACCTTACCCCTGTTGTGTATTACCCTGTCTATCGTACCAACTGAAACGTTGGCATAATTGGCAATGTCTTGTATGGTAGTTTTTTTTCTATTACTCATCTTCACAACCCCAAATTTTAAAGCACATTAAAATGTGTGGGCACACAAATGTATAATATATATCTGTTAAAACAATCAAAAAAGAATATAATTGATAAGTAAAAGACAGGTTATCGTCACAAATTAAATTATTATGTGTGGGTACACAAAATGGTAATTACATAAGACAAAAAATATTTAAACAACTTTAAATCAGATATATTAAGTATTATTATATAAATAATTACTTAACGTTCTTTTTGTGAAAAATAAATTAAAAAAAACCTCCTAATTAAAAGACAGAATTCAGGCTATACTAAAACGTATAACCTTTTCATAAATCAAGTTTTAAAAAGTAAGAAAAAAACTGATAAATCTGCTCATTGGATTCTTCAGTTGGTCCATGCAAAGGACGGTTTGTCATACCTACTCGATTATCGAATCCAAGCAATTTATTGACATCAATACTGTGATTCAATGCTCTCCATCGTTCAGGTGGATCTTCAGAACCTCCTGAAACCAAAAATGGTCTTGGTGCCATTAACGCATGCAAATCGGTTAAGTCATACTCCATTTTCACCAATTCCGGGTATAACCCATTTGCAGGATTACTTTCGGTGATCATACCCCTCTCTCTCCAGGGCTTGGGATGATAACCTAGATACCAAGGTTCCCAGTAATTTACTGATGGACGGGATTCATCGAACACAATCCCAGGGTCGGACCAAACAGCACACGCAAATTTTTCATACAAGCAGGAAGAGAACATTGCCCATTTTCCACCAAACGAATGCCCCACAATACCAATTCGTGTTGAATCAACATTTTTAACTTTAGATAATGCATTCCATGCATTAGCAGCAGCATATGCTAACATTGATAGTGGTTGAACAGCCACACTATCAATACTAGGATAAAATAAAGAATAGTTCTTTTGCTTTGTAGCTTCAGTTGTACCAACAGACAATGTAACAAAACCTCGTTTGGCAAGTTGATATGCGAAATCCCGATATGGCTTTCCTCCGATTCCGATAGCAGTTTCCGGCTCATAAAATAGCGTCATAACAGCTGGACTAACTCCCTTTTTATCAGGAATCAATAAATAGCCTTCCGTTTTTTCGTCTGGCGTCCAATAGAATTTTACCCGATGCTGGATAAAGTTATCTCGATGAATGGTGTCTAAAAATTCAAATGTTTGTTCCGTAAGCACTTCCGGCCAATTACCCATCATGCCATTCCAACGGGTTAGAATCTCTTTACGCCTTTTTTGCCAGTCTTCAACCGTTCCTACAGAGTCTCCATTATAAAATAATAATGGAGAACGATTATCGGAATAATCATTACTGAATTTTTCTGGTGGAGAAAAAAAAGGAGCAATTTTTCCCCATTCTTCAATTCTATTTTGGTTTGGATAATTGGTGTTCTCTCTCCTTTTAGCACAAAATAAAAAAAGTATAAATATGAGCAAAAATCCGGCAAGAGTATAAATTTTCATACATTAAATTTAATCAACATGTTCAATAATTAATTTGGTGCTTTCTTCTTTTCCATCAGCTCTGGTAATACCTCCCTTCTCTCCTTCACCAAACCATGCCAATACTTTTTTGTCCCCTATCTGAAAACCTCGAGCTGTATCATAATCAAGTCGCTTTACCTGACGGGGTGCTTCGTTGGCCCGCCTGGGAACAATCAGGGTCAAAAAATGTATTTCCTCCCTTTCACCTATATTGGTTCCTGAAAAATGCCATTGTTTAGGTTTCCCGGTATCACTTTCACCCGGATCTACTGTGAACTTATCAGTTTGATTAAAATCCAAGGCTTCCGATGATATTAGGTACACATCCAAAGCCGCATTGCCTTTTTGGACTAACAACCGTTGGTTGATGGTATCCATTTTCATCTTTTCCAGGGAGTGTAGCAAATAGTCAAACGTAGCTGGGGATCCTGTCTTGATATAATCCTGTATAACAATCCACGGTTTTTCCTTGGTATGATTGAACACAACTGTCCTACGCATCAGATGGGTTTTTGTGTTGGAATCTGGCAAAGGCCCGTCCATATTTTCTTTCCACAAACCGATTACCTTATCGCTGATAGGTAGATTATATCCCTTGGCGCACTCTCCGGTTACAATGGTAAGCCCATCTGCATATTCGTATTTCTCGATAGTACCACCTGCCTCCATGGACTGGACATGTTGTCCTTTGCCATTGACTAATATGGCATTGTGTGCTTTTGTTTGACGGCTCCATAAAAAATGATGCGGGCTGCCATACCACGGATAATACCCTGAATCAATAAAAAGGGATTCACCATAAGCATTGAGTTGAAAGCTATTTTGATCAGCATGGCTGTGACTGAAAGAACCATAGGGACTGGATTTAAAAAGCATCCACACATCGTTATCGGCATTTCCCATGTCTGAGTGCATAGCTACCCAACCAATATCTTTAAAAAGCCTGGATGGTGGCAATATCGAGGGGTTTGTTGGCTTAAGATCTCCGGAATTTGGCGTAAGCAAGCTTACTACATCTTCCATATAATATCCTTGCCACAAATGTGCTTTTGAGAAAACTGGTGCGTTTTGGTCTTTTTTATTTTTATTGGAGTTGATATTCTCGGCATACCACAACAATACAGGGTCTTCGTAGGCTTCTGCATACCTCCTTGTCAACAATATGTCTTTGGGGCTGTGTGAGTCTTCTCCTCCGTCCCCAAACCCACCTCGTTTGGCGTAGGGTGGGTGGCAATAAACTCCAAAATAGCCATTGTTTCTGAAAAAGGGCTTGTTGTATAAATTGACATTGGTGCACAGGCTCAGTGCTTCAACAAAATTTGTTTGGTACAGGTTGTAAGTGCTAGAGTAGGCAAGCCCTTGTGACCATCCTCCATCATCTCCTCCCCATGTTGGAAAAGACGTTATGTAGCACTTTATTACATATTCCAGCCATTTTTCGGCATCCGGTAAATCACCCAAAGTCGCAAGTCCTGCTAACCCCGTAAAAGCAAGTGACCTTACAGTATGGTTATCCCAGGGTTCTGACAGGAAATTATGTTCCTCGTATCGTTTCAACATTTGATTGCCTCTGGCACGAATACTTGATAGCACTACCTCTTTTTCATCTTTGCTCAACTCTTCTCCTATCCAATCATAGACCATAGCCATTCGTTCCAGCATTGGCATGCTTGCCTCTGTATTTCCAACAAAACCACTTGCCTGGGGTACTCTGAAGGAAGTAATTCCATCAGGGTTCCAACTGGCAAAATGCATCAACCATTGCTTTGCACCTTCGAGGTACTTTTGCTCCTTGGTGATGCTCCATATCAATCCCATTCTCACCATATTAGCCGTTCCTATTTTAGCTGGCCTATATATTCTACGCCATTCAGACACTTCAAATACACTATCCTTATAGGGGGCCGGTTCCGGAGGCAAAGAAAGGGACATAGATGAGTCGGCAAGAGAACGACACAACTCCCATAACGGAGCTTTATCATTCATAACGGTTTCTTTCAGATCAGTAAGGACTTGGGGTGTGAGAAAAAGTCTTGGATGGATTCCTTCTACTTGTTTGGAAAGGTCTGCCATGTCAGGCATTGGTAAAGTTGGAAGGCCTTTTTTCAGGTTAAATGTTCTTAGTTTGGAACGCCCCACGGCATTGCCAATCGAATCTTTATACACTACAAGCCAGCTGTACAAACCCGAATTGAGTACATCAGGCAAGGCAGTAACTGTATTTGTCAGTCCTTCATATTTAGTTTGTATGGTTTTATTTCCTTTTCCTTCAAATAGTACAAAGTCATAACTTGTCGCTTTTTGATGTTTTGTCCATGTGAATCCCGGAGGGTTCACCTGAAGTTGCATTTCATCTTCAGGATAGTACCATAAAAACTGACCTTCAGGTTCTGTTTCGGTTACCTCTAAAGAAAGGTAAGTAAGGCTCTGATCTTCCGAGCAACTGCACAGAATCGTAAACACCAAACAGGTTGATAAGATAGATAGTGAAGTTTTCATTGATATTAGTTCTTAGTGTTAAAAAGGTTCATTTTGTTTAATGCAAATTTGGGATATATGCCTTATTCCTTCTGGTTGATTCTATTTCATGAAAATCATCTCCAACCTTTAATAGGTATTCCTTTAGTTTTAACTTCAACCTGTTGAGTTCAGCTCTATTATTGTTTTGGTGGATTAAGTTTTTAGTTTCGTTAGGGTCAGCTTGAAGGTCAAATAGTATTTCAGGATTCTTACCCATATTGTAAGCTATATACTTATATCTTCCATCCGTAATCATTCTTGCCTTTGCTGATTCATACTTTAACAATCTATCTAAGTCCGCACCTTCAGGAACTTCATCTGTACCCAGCCCTTGTAAACTGAGGTCTAGTTCGCTAACCAAATATTTCCTCGCTGTAGTTTTATCCAAATCAGTTGTTGGAGCTTTCAAACTTTCTCCCGGATATGATTCATCCTCAATTCCGGCATAATCCAATACCGTAGGCAACAAATCAATCCCTACATTGACTAATCCATCGCATAACTTCCCTTTAACCCCACCTGGGGCTTTTATGATGAAAGGAACACGGATGATCTCATCATAAAAAGCCAGTTTTTGGTTCCACCCATGCTCACCTATTCCATCTCCGTGATCCGAAGTGAAAATTACTACAGTATTATCATCTAACTGTTGGTCTTTCAAAGTTTTTAGAATATTACCAATTCTATTATCTACGCACTGAACCAGTTGGGAATAACCATATCTATAGGTCTTCCAATCTTCGGACGACCAGCTACCTGTAGGACGAATGGATACGTAATTTTTTCCTGGCAATGGTTTTTGATTCTCCATTACTTCAGGGAGTATATTAGGATCAACTAGTGAGCTCGGATAAGGTATATTTTTATTATCTGGAACAACAAAATCAGGTGTACACTTACCTTTTTCGAAGGTATTTCTTGTTTCCCATCCTCCTATTTTTCGGGCTAGTTCACAACAATCATGTGGGTTCATGAAAGATGCTATTAAAAAAAATGGATATTCATGATTCCTTTTTAAAAACTCAATAGTTTGATTTTCCAGCAATCCATCATCACCATTCTGATAATTATCAAACCCACTCCATTCCAAAACTTCTTTATTTTTAACTATACGGGTATTCCCAACATGCCATTTACCAATATATTCAGTCTGATACCCCTTATCTTTCAGAATAGTACCCAAGGATTTGTATCTGGTCACCTGGTCATAACTTTTGAAGGGATATTGCCCTGTGAGGAAGGATGCTCTCGTTGGACTACATAAAGGAAATGAAGTATATGCATTGATAAACTTCACTCCGTCAGTAGCCAATTGATCCATAGCTGGCGTTTTTACCCATGAGCAACCAGAGTTGCCCATCACCTCTGCAGATAGTTGATCGACTATAATTAAAAGAATATTTGGCTGTTGATTTTTAGTATTTATGTGATTTTCACATCCACTGAAAATACAAAGAAGAAAGCCGTAAAGAATACAAGTTTTAATCAAATTCATTTTTAGCTGAAATAGATTGAAGGTATTCCTTGATAGAATAAGCCACAGTTTTACCAAATCCCCTGCCACCATCAGCGGAAAAAGTTGCTCCTGATACATTAGCGAATGGTATTTCAAGGGTGGTGGACATTAAAACCCCATTAAGAGTCAATCCCCATTCCATAAATGAAAGACCTTGCGAATAGTTTTTATTTGTATTCCATGATACACCAAATGGCATAAAATTTTTATGATAATATTTTAAATCTTCCCATGCATTCTTTTCCAGGAGATGAGAAAATTTCATTTGTTCCTTTTCGAATTGTGAATACTCTACTCCAACCATGTAAATGGTCTCATTATCCCCACCCAGCACCCAGGGGCTATGTATATCCAATGTCATAACTATTTTACCATCTCCCCACTCAGGAATTTGATTTCGAATAGTAGCAGTGGTTTGATACAATGAGACAGAATCATAGTCCCGGTTATGATCACGAGGAGCACGGTATTTTCCCTGTTCTCCATTTTCAACTCCATCCTTGTCCATGAAAGGAAGAATAAGGAACTCCACATTTTCACGTAGGTATTCAAGATTCTTCTCATTGAGAACACTCTCAATTATACCCTCTAAAACAAAGCTGGCACTAGATTCACAGGCGTGATGACGAGCAGTAATAACTACCCGCTGTTTTGGCTCATCTCCTGAAGGAGAAATAAGAATTTTTTCTACTTTTCTACCTTCATCAGTCAAACAAAGTGTACTTTTTTCGATCAGATCAGGATTCTTAACATTACTCAAAAACTCATTGAAATTTTTCTCGGTATAAGGAATAGAAACACTGAAATAGGCTATTGTATCTTCTTCGTTAAAACTATAAGTAAAGCTATTATTTGTTATTCTGCTTTCACCATACCATTTCCAAGTCCTGTCATTATTAATGCTATAAGCAGGTCCATATTTGGTAAACACATTATTTTGTTCAAATTTGAAGGTGACTCGCTTACCTGAAATATTTAGTGTTTTGAAATACCAATGAAACCATTCCCGTTCATTTAAGGATAGGTCTGGTTTAATATAAGCGGTATCCTGAGTTATTTTTGATATAATAATATTGCCTCCTGGGAAATCTGATTCAATTTTAATTTCTTGTCCGAAAGCAAAATTCCCAATCAAGCTAAGGACTAAAAATACCTTTTTCATTTTGACTATATAAATTAATTATTGGCTTTATCATCTTGTTTTTTTACAAGTATATCTGTACACCTTTTTTTGTTCATTGTATGTAATATTGTTGTCAGATATATAATCTAATATTGACCATAGTGTTTATAGTCTGTTCCTTTGTGCTTTATCGTCTCTTTAAGTGGTATCTTCATTCCCCCTGTTTCTTCCAACCAATCATATAGTTCTATTAAGTGTTGTTTTATCAGGGGCTGCAATTCTTCTTTAGTAATTAGATTATACATTTCATTGGGATCATCTTTTATACTAAAAAATTCATTTTGATCCCAGATGCCATAATACATGATATATTTTGTTGTATCTGTCCTGAGTCCAAACATCGTTGGTGTCATTGGATAATCATATTCCCAGAAGTATTCATAAAAAATCTTATCACGCCATCCTTCCATATTCCCTTTAAGTAATGGGATAAACGATAGCCCATTCATGTGCTCTGGCTTTGAGATTCCAGCCACTTCCAGAATTGTAGGAGCGATATCAATATTTTGCACCAATTTATCTACAACTCTCCCACCTTCGAAAACCTCAGGACATCTAACCAAAAGTGGCACTTTTCCTGATTCTTCATAGAAATGGCGTTTGTCCATCAAGCCATGTTCTCCAAATGACCAACCGTTATCGCCCATATAAATAACTAAAGTAGAGTCATCAATTCCTTCTTCTTCTAAGTAATTGAGAACTGATCCGATACTCTCATCTACTCCAAGTAAAGTCTCACAATATGCTTGAACTACTGGTTCAATACCATCTGATAATTTGTCATGCAAAAAGTAATCAACTCCATGCCAACTTACACGTTGCTCTTTGACCCAATCAGGCCAATCAAGTGACCTCCATTCTTCTGTTTTTGTTTGAGAATAGGTGTCTGGAAAAGAAAACTTCTTTCCGGCATACCTTCCTATATGACGTTTAGCAGGGTGAAACGAGCCATGTACGGCTTTATGAGAGAGGTACAAAAAAAATGGTTTTTTCTTATCCCGTTCTGCAAGCCAGTCAATAGCATGCTCTGTCAACAAATCAGTTATATAGGTGGAATCATTATATTCTACTCTCTGTCCATTGATATTTAATGTAGGATTATAATAATCTCCCTGCCCCTTAAAACTTTCCCAATGGTCAAAACCAGGACGGGGACTGTCAGAATTTGAACCCATATGCCATTTTCCAAGAAATGCTGTCTGGTATCCATTATCCTGTAAATATTCCGGAAAATAAGTGAGATTTTCAGGTACAGGTGCATGGTTGTCAACTACATTGTGTATATGTGAGTACATGCCTGTTAATATTGTTGCTCGACTAGGTGAGCAAAGCGAAGTTGTAACAAAAGCATTTTTAAAATAAGCACCTTCTTCCGCCATTTTATCCATATTAGGTGTTTCTAACCACGGTATTTTACCTGTAAATCCCATATAATCGTACCGATGATCGTCACTAAGGATGAAAATTACATTGCGCCTTAGGTTTTTATCTTTTTTTTGAGCAATTCCTGGCCTTATTGCAAAAAACAATAGAACCAAACAAATATCTAAAATTCTAATTTTCATGATTATATACTCTTATAATGATAAAAAATATTGTTTTCTTTGAAATAGGAAACTGTCATATTACTCCTTTTCTCATTTGTTTCACGGCATAATCACATGCCCTTGCTGTCAAAGCCATGTAAGTTAATGATGGGCTCATATTGCCTGAAGACGTCATACATGCACCGTCTGTCACAAAAAGATTTGGAATATCATGGCATTGGTTATACCTGTTAAGCACTGATGTTTTAGAGTCTAGTCCCATCCTTGCAGTCCCCATTTCATGTATGGAACTTCCTTGCAAAGGTGTATCTTCATAAACCTTTATATCTTTGAGACCGATTACTTCTAACATTTCTCCTAACTGCTCTTTCATGTCTTTTCTCATTTCTATTTCGTTCTCTCCAAATTCAGCATCAATTTTTAATAATGGTATCCCCCACTTATCAGTACGCTTAATATCTAATTCAACTTTATTGTTATAGTTTGGAAGACATTCTCCGTAGGCAGTTAATTTCACCTTCCATGGACCAGGTACAGTTAAAGATTCTTTAAAGTCATTTCCTATTCCAATTTTAGATGTATCTATTCCTTTGCGAGAGGCAGAACCCCATACTCCATACCCCCTCAAAAAATCCATTTCCTGCCCATTTACATTTCTAAATCGAGGTATTGCTACCGAAGTTGGCCTAAATCCTTTATATATTTTGTCTTCATACCCTTCCAAAGTACCTTTAGAAGAAATATCTTGGTGATGATCCATTAAATAATGTCCCAAAACCCCACTTGAATTACCAAGCCCATCTGAAAATCTGGGAGTTTTAGAGTTTAATAAAAGACCTGTTGAAGCCAATGTTGAAGCACAAAGGAAAATTACTCTTGCAAAGTATTCTGTTGTTTCATTAGTATTTGCATCAATTACCCTTACACCGGTGGCTTTGTCTTTCTGCTCATCATAAATCACAGATTCAACAATAGCATAAGACTTCAGTGTTAAGTGACCTGTATCGTATGCTGCTGGAAGTGTAGAACTATTGCTGCTAAAGTAAGCCCCGAAAGGACATCCCGTATTACATACATTTCGGGTTTGACATTGAGACCTTCCCTTGAACTGCCCTGGTGCTACTTGAGTAAGGTGAGCTGCCCTGTTAGGTACTAGCTTGCGATCGGGATAATGAGATTCCAATCTCTGTTTAATTACTTTTTCGGCATGATTCAGTTCAAATGGGGGAAGAAAATGTCCATCTGGAAATTGAAATATATTCTCTATTGAACCACATACACCTATGAATTTTTCAACATAATCATACCATGGCGCCAAATCCTTATATCGGATAGGCCAATCCACTCCAATTCCATCTTTGAGATTGGCTTCAAACTCCAGATCACTGAACCTATAGGCTCCCCGTCCCCAGATCAATGAACGTCCACCTGTTTGATATCCTCTGAACCACCTATAAGGCTTTTCTTTTGAATGTAAATAAGGATGCTCTTTGTCATTGACAAAAAAATGTTTATTGGCAGGGCTAAAATTATATACCTTTTGTTGAACATAATACTGTTCCTTTTCTTCCTGAGTAATATACAGACGGTGTTTATAATCCCATGGAGCTTTGAATGTAGTAGGATAACCTTCCACATGCTTTACATCACGCCCACGTTCAAGCACAAGCGTTTTCAATCCCTTCTCTGTAAGTTCTTTTGCCGCCCATCCTCCCGTAATTCCAGAACCTACTACTATTGCATCGTATGTATTATTATCTTTCATTTGATAATCATTAATTGCCCACCATCCTTTTACTTCCTTCTCTTAAGTCAATATCAGCTTGATAAGACCCAGGTATGGGCACATATTCCAAATTTTGTTTGACACCCTTCTCCGATGAGAAATAAGTTTTAAGTGTCAATTGTTTGAATGTGTAATAAAAGGGTACTTTATCCTGATACACTTTACCCATTATTCCTTCATCGACTTTTTTAAGGTAATTATGACGATCTTTCCCACTAAGTTGCACAAATGATTTCCCTGTAACATTTTTACTCTCGTTATCAAATTCTGACAACCCATTCAAAAATGCTTGCTTCACTTGTTCATCAAAAACGTCTTGTAGCAAAAGATCAATAAATTCATTCACCTGAACATCCGATGCACTCACAGTTTCTGTTCTTGGTATAATAGTATCTGCAATGGCTACAACAAGGTTGTTTTGATCTGCTGACAGCACCAGTAAATCTTTTACTCCTTGTGTCTTTTGCTTACAAGATTGTAAAGCACTCAATATACTTGGTGCAAAAATGGCGGATGTCAACATCCACGTCGTTTTTTCTAGTGCTGCTCTTCTATTCATTACACTAACGCTATTTATTCGATCTATTAATTAGTTTTGTTTTCAAAAAAATCGCCATGTTCTCTTCCTTCGTTGGCATTATCTGGCCAGAGGTTCCATACTTTGGAATAGATATCTAAATCTCCATCTCCGTCCACATCCCCTACAAGTGCATCATGACCACCCAACTTGCCATCGTAGATGACCTTTTCTATAAATTTAACTTCTGAGCCAAAACTTACATTTTCCCAAATATACCAGCGGGGAAAGGCTCCTTCC
>NZ_JBDKWG010000112.1:0-1443 GCF_040151475.1 Reichenbachiella sp. MALMAid0571
CCTGATAAATTTGTACTTTTAACCATGATGTTTCAGTGGTGAGAAACTCAAACATCATCATATTGGTGGAGGTTTCCTCCACCAATTGTACTTTTCTTATATTAATACTGATAACATAGCTTTTAATCGGATACCAGTAATTTAGTATCCATTTCCGAAGCAAACCGTCAAATTATTAAATCAAAATTTGAGGAATTAAAGTCAAAGTTTCAAAAAGAATGGAATTCAGAAATTGACAATATTCAAAATGGCAATAGGTCAGCTAAAGCCAACAATCTTGAGAAAATAAAGCAGATTGAAGAAGACCCAATATTTATAAAAGGTTTAGCAGCATTTCAAAATAATCAACAATACAAAGAGGTTGAACTGAAGTTAAAAACCCAAAAGGACAAGCTGGCTGATATACTCGTAATAAAGCAAGAATTAGAGAAGCTTAAAGAGCAAATTGAGTCCTTAAAAAAATCGATTCAAGAGTCTCATCGGCAGTACTTATCAAAAATCGAATCAATAAAAGAGGAATTAAGTATTTCTAGAGACAAACTAGAAATAAACGCATTTGCCAAGCTGAACGAACCAAGCTACAGCGGTTTGCTCCATAGAAGTATTAATCAGCAAAGCTATCAAGGTCAAGGTATCGTTTCAGTTGACTTAAAAAATGTTGAGGATTATTTCAAGTCAGTAAATCAATTATTTGAAAAATTGCTGAGTAGAACAGTTACTCTAAAGCAGCAATATTCTCATAGTTCATTATGTATAGAGCTAATGGCTACAAACCATTTCGAGATTTCATACAATATTGTTTATGATGATATTTTTAGTCAGATGTCTGAGGGAAAAAAGGCGTTTGTTGTTCTACTCTTGTTACTAGATTTTAGTACTAAAGATTGCCCTATTCTCATTGACCAACCGGAAGATGATTTAGATAATAGGGCTATATATAAAGACTTGGTTACATATTTGATTAAAAAGAAGAAACAAAGGCAAATCATTCTGGTAACTCACAATCCAAACATTGTAGTTGGCGCTGATTCAGAATTAGTGATTGTAGCTAATCAAAATGGAACAGATGCACCAAACAAGAATGGAGTTAAATTTCAATATGTATCAGGAAGTCTTGAGAATACGAGAGAGTTCGATGAAAACATCAAGATTACATTGGATTCACAAGGCATAAAGCAACACGTTTGCGAAATTCTTGAAGGTGGAGATGATGCATTCAAGCAACGTGAACGAAAATATGCCATAATATGATTAGTAAGTATTTGTAGAATCTGCTAATAAATAAACACAAAAGCACAACAGACACTTCCATGAATAATCTTAAGGTAGGGGATTGATTCAATTTAGTAAAAAGCCATCATATTTTCTTTTTTTTATCTTTTTTTCTTCGAATGTTTTAGAGATCCCAAAGCTGCTTAGTGGCAAGGAAGGCACAATGTTTCC
>NZ_JBDKWG010000113.1:0-72623 GCF_040151475.1 Reichenbachiella sp. MALMAid0571
AAATTAGGTACTTGTTCACATGCTTTTTCAATGATTGTTTTACTTTTTTTTCATAACTTCAATTCTTATTTTGTGAACTCCGAAGTTAGAAGTTCTTTGGCATTCCCCGAAGGGCTTCCGACGAAGGAGGTTCGTTCAACACAAACAATGAAGGAATAAGTATTCTATTAGCTTTCTCCAACCCATTGTTTATTCCTTTGGAAAGTACATAAACTGCTACCAATACAACAGCAATAAAGATGATTATGGTAATTCCATTTCCATTAGAAATATCAAGCCAAAATTGATCAAGGTATTGGGGATTTTGATTGATTGAATCTGCTATAGAAGAAGAAAACACATGTGAAAGAGCAAAACCAAAATACCTCAAGGCCCAAGCGGTAACCACCGAATAGTAAAAAGCTATGCCCAACGTGCATACTGCGATAAAGAAGCCAAGAAAGGTGTACTTTTTCCCAATTAACTCTCCGTAAGAACCAATTACTCCTTTTCTGAATTTCTTTCCTATTGAAAATTCTGCCAACAGCAAAGGAATGGACCATACAAATAAGAAAAGAATCCATAGGATAATGAAAGCACCACCATATTGCCCTGCCAATCTTGGAAACCTCCAAAGATTACCCGCACCAATAGCCATTCCCAACGATGCTAGTATGATTCCCCAACGGTTACTAAATTGTTCAGTAGTAAGTTCTTTCATTCATTATTACTAATAACTCTTAATACTAATCAAAGTAAAATTAGAATGAAAGAAGTTCGTTTGAATAAAATAAGTAAACTAAAATTTGGAATAAGAAGGTTAAAAAAGAAATTTCATTACATTTTTATCAATTCCAGATTCATTTTAATATCTACATTTTCACCAACAACCAAGCTTCCAGAATCTAGTGTATCGTCCCATTTAAGGTTAAAATCAAACCTATTGACTGTAAAGTTAACTTTAAACCCACTTACAATCTTCTCTCCGATTGTAATTGAACCAGTGTGTACAGCTTTCATAGATACTTTTTTAGTCACATCTCTAATGGTGAGATCTCCGGAAAGTAAGTATTCATTATCGGCCACTTTTTTGAAATATTCACTTTTAAATTTAATTTGAGGAAACTTTTCTGCATTGAAAAAATCATCTTCCTTTAAATGATTGTCGCGTGTCAGGTTCTCGGTAGTGATGCTCTTCACTTCTACATTAGCTTCCACTTTGGCATTTTCAAATGAGTCGTTTTTAGCTTCTACAGTACCTGAAAACTCTGTAAATTTTCCGGTAACAGTAGATACAACTAAGTGCGTGACATCAAACTGTATGCTTGAATGTACAGGATCAATTTTCCACTTGTTTTGCGCATTTATCGAAATAGGTAATACAAATAATAACAGTAGAATAGGAATAAAATTTTTCATGGTAGTAGGATTTGATACACGTAAAAGTTAGTCATTTTTTAAAATAATAGCACTATAAAAGATTGTCAATCACAAATAAATTTTAACATAAAAAAGAAAAACCTAACTTACGAACGGTAAATATTGAAATTTAAACACCTAATCAATACATGGATAATTACGGATTCTGGTCTCTTCTACCACCCATTGTTGCCATTTTCTTAGCACTCCGTACCAAACAGGTCTATTTATCTCTAACCTTAGGAATTTGGATTGGCTGGCTAATAGTCAACAATGGAAATATTTTCAGTGGATCATTCGATACTCTTAATTCATTCGTAACGGTTTTTAATGATGCCGGAAATACCAGAACCGTCATCTTTACTCTTTTGGTGGGCTCCCTGATAGCACTTATCCAACGATCCGGTGGTGTGGATGGATTTATTTCAGTTGTAAAAAATAAACTAAATAATCTGGAAGATAAAAACAATCTGAAGGGCAATAGAAAGAAAATACAATTGATTGCGGCACTCACAGGCATACTTATTTTTGTCGAATCCAACATTTCTATCCTTACTGTCGGCACATTGTACAGACCCCTATTTGACAAGCTAAAAATACCAAGAGAAAAGCTCGCATATCTTGTTGACTCAAGCTCTGCCCCTTCTTGCATCATTTTCCCTTTCAACGCCTGGGGTGCTTACATCATGGGCTTGCTCATTTTACAAGGTATAGAAAATCCATTTGCAGTGCTTTTTAAATCTATCTTCTTCAACTTCTACCCTTTTCTGGCACTCATTACAGTTTTCTACATCATTCTAACATCCAAAGATTTTGGAGCAATGAAGAAGGCCACAAAAAGAGCGAACGATGAAGGCAAATTGTTGGCTGATGATGCCGTACCTATGATATCTGATGAAATTACACTATTGTCAGCAAAACCAAATGTTCCTAACCGATCTATCAATATGATCATACCCATTGGAATGATGGTCTTATTGATGCCCATCATGCTCACTTATACCGGTTGGAATAGCTCTGATTCAAGTCTGAGTTTTTTTATGCAAGTGTTTGATGCTATAGGAAAAGGTTCAGGCTCAACATCCGTATTGACCTCAGTAACCTGCTCTATAATAGTAGCCATGCTGATGTATAGGGTTCAAAAAATAATGGGAATAAAAGAAATGATTGACTTGTCTTTAAAAGGCATGTCAGGAATGGTATCATTAGCAATACTTATGGTATTGGCGTTTGCAATTGGTAGTCTCTGTAAAGAACTGGGAACGGGTCTGTATGTAGCCGAAATGACTAAAAGCTGGCTCACTCCTGCTTTAGTTCCGGCTATTGTATTTGCTGTAAGTTGCTTTATAGCTTTCTCCACTGGCACTTCATGGGGTACATTTGCCATTATGATTTCGATAGCAATACCTATGGCTCAATCTTTCGACAGCAATATATATTTAGTGATCGGGGCGGCTTTAGGTGGTGGAGTATTTGGAGACCACTGCTCTCCTATTTCGGATACGACCATCATCTCATCTATGGCATCAGCCAGTGATCACGTAGATCATGTAAAAACTCAATTGCCTTATGCTCTGGTCGCTGGAATGGTAGCATTTCTTATGTATTTAGTGTTGGGATTTTTAGGTTAAAATCTAAGATCACTCTATTTCTTAGGTATTGGCTTGGGAATAACTTTAGCATCTTTTGCCCATTGATACCAGTCTTGAGCCATTTGACTGACAAGATCAGGATTTTGGGAAGACAGGTCATTTATTTCCGTCCTGTCTTCTTCCATATTATACAATTGCCAATCGGTTAGATTGATCTGATCTTGCTTATCAAATACGAAACTATTGCTAAGGTCTGGTTTTGAGACCAATTTCCATTTTCCATTTCTGATCGCTCTATTCCCCTCATGCTCCCAATATACAGCACCTCTGCTTAACTGTTCATTGTTTTCAAATGTAGGCAGTAAACTCACTCCCTGCATTGGTATTATTTCCTTTCCATTTTGTGTTTTTGGATATGTAGCTCCAGATACATCGACAAATGTTGCCATTACATCTATTAAATGACCATACTGATTCCTGAATTCGCCAGTAGTTTTAATTTTTTCTGGCCAGTGAACTATCAGCGGAGTAGAAATTCCTCCTTCGTTCACCCAATGCTTGTACATTCTAAATGGCGTATTGGAAGCATTTGCCCATCCAATATCATAACCAACATAAGTGTCAGCTGCCCCCGAATATACACCTCTTGCTGAACGTACAGGTCTTCCGTCACGTGTTTGCTTAGGTTGCATTCTATACTGCAATTCTCCTTTGTCCATAGGTTTCAAAGTATCCGGATCAACGTCTATTTCATTTTCCCTCCAAAAACCCCATTGTTCAGCACAAGCTCCATTGTCCTGTAAAAACAATATCAAAGTATTATCTAATTCACCTTTCCTTTCCAGTTCCGCAACGATTCGTCCAATTCCCTGATCCATATTATCGATCATAGCCGCATACACCTCCATACATGCTGCCTGCCAGTCTTTCATCTCTGTATCTTCCCATTTATTATCACCTGGCGTTGGCTCAGACATCTTCCATTGCTCTTCTATGATTCCCATTCGAATCATACGTTGATACCTCTCCTTTCTCAACTCATCCCAGCCTTTATTATATACACCTTTGTATTTAGCAATATCTTTTGGAGGTGCTTGCAAAGGCCAATGGGCAGCAGTGTAGGCCACATACATAAAAAATGGATTTTCAGACGAATGATCATTGATAAATGAAACAACAGTATCACTAATAGCATCTGTATAATAAAAATCTTCTGCAGGAGCTATAAATGTATTTCCGGATGTCAGGGAATTAGGGTCATAAAAACTACCCGCACCGTGAATAGTACCAAAAAACCGATCAAAACCTCTTTGTAATGGCCAATTGTGTTTGCTTGGATTTTTATTACCGGGTAATAGTGGAGTAACATGCCACTTACCAGCCATATAAGTAGAATAACCTGCTGTTTTCAATACCTGTGCAATAGTTAAACTATTCTCACTTAAATCTCCTCGGTAGCCATCCGCTCCCCGATCTCTCATCATGTGACCAATACCAGCCTGATGAGGATACAATCCTGTAAGTAGAGACGCTCTGGTAGGGCAACAACGGGATGTATTGTAAAATTGGGTGTATCTCAAACCATTTCCAGCCAATGCATCAAGGTTAGGCGTTTTTATTTCACTTCCATAGCACCCTATATCTGAATACCCCATGTCATCTGACATAATCAAAATGATATTAGGTTTCTTTTTTTCTTCTTTTAATTGACTGCACCCTATGACAAATAACACTACTCCGAGAAATATCAGTATTCTTGTTTTCCTACTAACCATGACAGTGATTTTATGTTATCATGCCAAAATAATGAATTTGACTGAAACGGTTGTTGGAAAAGCTAATTTCCTTGCTCTGATCACTATGTAAGTCGAATTACTAAATATTTACAAGTGTACCTAAAGGATGATATAAGTCTAATAAGGATGCAACATCCTTCTTATAGCTAAGATATTATTTTGGAAATAAGATGGTTCAATTTTTTGAACAACACCGCTGTACACGCCCACAAATTCATGCTCTGAAATAGCAATAAAAGCACCGTTGGGTCTGTCACTACCTGTATAAACAATATCTCCGGATTCTATCTCTTGCAAACCAGCCACTTCACTTCCCTGCTTCACCTGGTCGGTCAATGTCCGCCCAATCCGATAACCACAAATTTTGAAAATCTGCTGAACAAAACCACTCTCATCTATTCCAAATGGTGATTTTCCTCCAAACAAGTACGGAGAATACATATACTTTGAAACAATGGTTTTGAAAAACTCAAATTCACGTTTTTGATTCAAGCTTTTGGATGCTCCATTAAAAGCAACTTGCTCCTCTATCTTGAATAGTTCATTGGTGGAAATAGGTAAAATACTCCCCAGCAATATGCTGACATGCTTCTTTTTGAAGAAAATATTACCAGAAAGATCGGTACACACTTTGTAATCAGAGTCGTTGATTTGTTCGAAGTATTCGACTGAAATTGATTCGTGCTGATCTCTTCGAATCCAACCTTCGGAGTTGTCAAAATTTAATACAATTTTCAACCACTCCTTTTTTTTATCAATTACTGAATAGTGTTCACCAAATAAAATTTGAGAAACCATAGCCTCTGTATCCTTCGGCTCACACCTCATTGGCACAAGGCTCATGCGACAAATGCCCTTTTCATCTTCAATCATGGACTTAATATTTATTACGATCCAATTCCCTCTTTACATCCTTTTCTTTAATGGAATCTCTCTTATCATGTATTTTCTTACCCTTTGCCAAAGCTATTTCAAGTTTTGCAAATCCTCTGCCGTTTACAAACAATCGCAACGGAATTATTGCCAACCCTTTTTCTTTAAATTTAGAATCTATTTTTCTAATATCATTCTTTGAAAGCAAAAGCTTTCGCTCTCTAACCGGATCATGATTATTGTAAGTGCCTTCGGTGAAAACTGCAATGTGCATTCCCTTGATGTATAATTCTTCTTTAAAAATATGGCAATGTGCTTCCTGTAAACTGGCTTTGCCTTCCTTGATTGATTTTATTTCAGTACCCTGTAGCACGATTCCGGCCACATATTTATCAATAAATGTATATTCATAACTCGCTTTCCTGTTTTTGATGTTCACATCATTACTGAACCTTTTCTTATCTTTTGACATTACATTTTATTGTTTATAACAACTTCAAGTTCTAAAATATTCATTTAGATTCAATCTCCTTCTATAATTTCGTAGTTAAAATGGCATTCTGGGCATAGGAGCAGATGATAATAAAGCAAAATCATTTTTCAAATACTTAAAATGGCCAGCCATAGCGATCATTGCCGCATTATCAGTACAGTATTCAAATTTTGGAATATATACATTCCACCCTTGCTTGTCTCCTTCTGTCATCAACGCTTGTCGCAATCCTGAATTGGCGGACACGCCACCAGCAATGGCTATTTCATTTATGTCTTCCTTTTTAGCAGCCTTGATCAATTTTTCCATCAACATAGAAATGAGACTTTTCTGAATGCTGGCACAGAGGTCGTTCATGTTTTCTTTGATGAAATTCTCATTTTTTCTCATTTCTTTTTGCAAAAAATAAAGAATAGATGTCTTGATACCACTAAAGGAATAATCAAGATCCGGCATAGAAGTTTCTGCAAATTGAAATTTATCCGGATCACCTTCTTTAGCGTGTTTGTCGATCAATGGCCCGCCTGGATAATTCAGCCCCAAAAGCTTTGCTGCCTTATCAAAGGCCTCTCCTACAGCATCATCTTTGGTTTCACCAACTATACGCATTTCCAAACTTTCATCAACCCTCACAAGCTGAGTGTGTCCACCGCTTACCGTCAAACAAAGCATTGGAAATGTCGGTTTTGGATCATCGATAAAATGAGCGAGAATATGAGCCTGCATGTGATTAACAGATATAAGAGGTATGTTTAGTCCCAAACAGAGCGACTTTGCGAAAGAAGACCCCACCAATAAAGCACCCAACAAACCTGGTCCCTGAGTATGTGCCACAGCACTTAGTTCTTCCTTTTTAATCCCTGCCTCTACCAGTGCCCTGTCCACTACAGGAACGATCTGCTGTTGGTGAGCTCTGGAGGCCAGTTCAGGTACTACACCTCCGTACTTTTCATGTACCTTTTGAGTCGCTATTATATTGGATAGAATCACCCCATTTTGCATTACTGCTGCCGAAGTTTCATCACATGAAGACTCTATTGCTAAAATATTAATATCCATATTCAAAAAATTGAAACAAAAATACGTTACCAATATGGAGAAGACAGTAGGAAAAAAGAAATTTTGGAATCTCAAAGGCAAAAAATGGATTTTCAAACGAAAAATACCATATCTAAAACAAGTAAGTAGAAGTACTGGTAACGGATAATAAGACTGTTGGAAAAAGAAATTCTAAAGATTACAATTTAGTTTTGCATAATTGATGGAAGACACTGAAAACAAAGAAAATTTGATCTGGAACTGGAAGCAGGTATTGCTTTACATTCCGGTTTTCTTTCTGATCTTTTTTGCCTTGGTTGTAACTATCATCCAAATTCCAATTGTACAAACAAAAATACTAAACTCTCTCAGTCAGGTTGTATCATCAAAAACAGACTACAATATTGAAATAGGGCATGTTAATTTATCCTGGTATGACAATATTCTCTTTGATGATCTGAAAATCTATGACAACCAAGACAGTGTACTACTGACAACTCATCACATATCAGCTAACATTGGGCTTTATGATCTCATTGTCAACAAAAAAGTAATTTTTGATGAAATAGAATTGCAAAACCCTGCGGTACACCTGATAAAAAAAACAGACAGCACTGCCATCAATATTTCTGAATTTATTATACAATTAAAGCAAAATCAACAAAATAAGAGTAGTCAGTCCTCTCCTGTCATTATAGAATCTATCAAAATAAACAACGGCACATTTACTTATAATGATTTGACCAAACCACTACTAGAAGAAAGAAAAGATTACACTCATTTTGGTTACAAAAATATTTCTGCTACAGCCAATCACTTTGTTCAAAAAGCTGATTCTATAGATTTTGATTTGATCTCTATGAATGCCACAGATATTAAAGAGCAATTAAACATTAAAAGTTTAAGCGGTCTTTTTAGTTATTGTAATCAGTCTATTACATTTTCCAGTCTCGATTTAAAAACCGACAAGAGCCAAATCAGGGATTCACTTCGTCTGAATTACGCATCGTCATCAGCCCTAAGCTATTTTGTGGATAGTGTAAGCTTCTTCGTGAATCTCGACAGTTCTTTTATTAGTTCAGATGATATTGCTCTCTTTGCTCCTAATATTGACCACATCAATCAAACGTATGAATTATCCGGTGAAATACAAGGTTTGATAGGCGATTTAAGAGCCAAAAACATACATCTTAAATTTGGTCAAAACACTTTAATTGAGGGTGACCTCAACTTTTTCGGTTTACCTAAGGTAAAAGAGACATTTATAGACGTCAACCTTGGAAGAGCCACACTCTCACCAGAAGACTTTCTAAGGTATATCCCTGAGCAATACCGTAAAAACCTTCCCAATACGGGTACGATTGAATTCAAAGGTCAATACCTGGGTTTTCCAACAGATTTTGTATCTCATGGCACTTTTACGATGGCTGCAGGTTTTATAAAATCAGATCTCAACTTCAAATTGGAAGAAGGAAAAAAAGCCCAATATTCTGGTAATTTGATTTTAAGAGATTTCGATCTGGGGCAGGTATTCAATAACGAAAAGCTACTTCAAAAAATATACTTCAACGGCAATATCAAAGGCAAAGGGCTGGATATAAAAAGTGCCGTTTTACACCTCAATGCTAAAATAGACTCCATAGGTGTCATGGGCTATAAATATTCCAATATATACGCTAACGGAGACCTTGCCAACGGATACTTTGAAGGAATCCTACAAACTAAAGATCCCAACCTTGTCTTTGATGGTCAGGTAAACATCGATATCCGCAATCATCGGGATAAAATCAATATCAGTGCCTGTTTGGATGCACTCAACCTACAACCATTAGGCTTCTCAGAGAGAAATATTTTTATTTCATCTCGTATAGAAGTGGATATAAAAGAATTTCATATTGACAGTCTCAAAGGATACATTAATTTAAAAAATCCGAAACTAATAATAGATTCAGACAAACTAGAATTAGACTCTGTGAAATTCTTGTCATTTTTGGTAGGAGACGAACGGACTGTTTCTTTGGAAACCGATGGGCTCAGCGCAGAAGCAAAAGGAAATTTCAAAAACAGCACTGTCTTAAATGAATTTAATAATTTATATAAAGAGCTGTGGCTTAATATACGAAATAATCAAGACAGTATAGACTTATATTACAGTCAAAAGGAAGTTGAAATTGAAACTTTTGAAGTTGCTCTGAAAATAAACTTAAGAGATGCCAACAAATTCGTTCAACCATTTTACCCTAATATTCAATTATCAAAGGGAATAATTTTAGAAGGAAAGTTTGTTTCAGATAAAACATCAATATTAAGCCTTAATACCAACTTAGACAGCTTAATAATTAACAGCAACCTATTTCTTCAAAATCAATTGGATATCTCCATTTCCAAGAAAAACTCTTACAGAAACACTCTTTCTTCCTTTTTCCTTTCTTCCAAAGAGCAAAATTGGAATGGAAACTCACGCACTGATAATATTTATTTAGAATCTATATGGTCAAACAACCATGTCGATTTAGAATTCAATTTAGATCAAAAAGAAATAAAAAACACATTAAACTTAAGGGCTACAATTGACTTTTCACAAGATTCAATAAATTTTCATTTTTTGGAATCAGACATACAGGCTCTGGGAAAGTATTGGAAATTTGACAGCACAAATCAAATCACTTACATCAATGACAAGCTTGATTTCAATAATGTAAAACTTATTCAAGGCATCCAATCACTCGCACTGAATGGCACTCTATCAGACAATGCCAGTGATCAACTGCATTTTGATATCCGGGAGTTTAACGTAAGTAGTCTAAATTCCCTCCTTCCGATGCAAATAAGTGGAGTAGTGGACGGTAACATAGATATTAACAAACTGGAAAATGACGTATTGATAGAAAGTAACCTTAGAGCCAAATCTTTCTATATCGAAGATTTTCTTGTAGGAGACATTGATTGTTTTTCGGATTGGGAAAACAATAGAGACCGTCTGGGCATGGATTTTACAGTAAACCGTGCCAATAAAAGAATTATTGATGTAAATGGATATTTTTATCCTAAAAAAGACAACAATCAATTAGAAATGTCTGCTGTCTTTGATAGTGCCAATCTTAATGTCATTCAACCTTTCGTCAAAGACCAATTTAGCAATTTAAGTGGTTTTGCATCTGGAAAATTTAGCATTTCCGGAAACCCATCCTCTCCCATTCTAGACAGTAAAGATGCATCAGGAAAAATCACAAAAGGAACAATCAAAATCAATTACACCAATACCAATTACTCATTCTCAGGAGGCATCTTATTCAGAGAAAACCAAATCGGAGTAGAAAATCTGGTACTGGTAGATGCTCTCAACAATAAAGCCACCTTTAACGGGGGTATTTTTCATGATAGCTTTCAACATTTCGTACTTGATATTTCAGGAAAGTATGAAAACTTCAAGCTGTTAAATACGGGTTCTAAAGATAACAAACTCTATTATGGTTCGGCCAATGCTACCGGAGACATCAGTATCTTGGGAGCAATAAACAACCTACAAATAGATGCCAGAGCAAAAACCACTAAAGGAACAAGAATCTCTATACCTATTGGTGAATTATCCGAGTATAACGTAGAGCAAAAAGATTATATAACGTTTGTTGACCTTAAAGATCCGGAACATCAAAAAAGAATGGCTGAGATTGCAAAAGAAGAAATCGACCTAAAAGGTTTAAAGCTTGATTTTGATATAGAATTGACCAATGATGCCTACACAGAATTAATATTCGATGTGAAAGCTGGAGATATCATCAGAGGAAGAGGAAATGGAAATATTAAACTCCAGATAGACCCTTATGGAGATTTTAACATGTTTGGAGATTTACAAATAGAATCTGGTGGATACAATTTCACTCTTTACAATATCATCAACAAAGAATTTGATATTCAAAAAGGCAGTAGCATATCCTGGTATGGTGATCCGTATGGAGCAAAAATGAACATTAATGCGAGATACCGCCAGCTCGCTTCACTAGCACCTATACTTACTGGTGTCAATGCAGACAATTCCCCGGATTTAAGAACAAAGTACCCCTCTATCGTTGATCTCTATCTAAAAGGAAATTTACTTTCTCCCGAAATAAGTTTTGATATCAATATTGAGGATTATCCTGATAATGTTAACCTTAACACAGGAGGAAGCATCCCTTTGGATGCACAGATCAGTGCTTTTAAAAACAGGTTAGCAGCAAATGAACAAGAGATGAAACGTCAGGTTTTTAGTCTGGTCATATTGAGAAAATTTTCTCCTGAAAACAGTTTCCAGGTTAATGGATCACAAACTTTCGGCAACAGTCTTAGTGAATTTGTATCCAACCAATTGAGTTATTGGGCTACTCAGGTAGATGAAAATCTGGAAGTAGATGTAAATCTTCCTGTCTTAAGTGATGAGGCCTTCAACACATTTCAGTTACGATTGTCATACTCATTTTTAGACGGTAGATTAAAGGTAACCAGAGGTGGTGGTTTCGCCAACAATAACAGCAATAGCAATTCTGACCTTTCTTCCATCATTGGTGATTGGACAGTGGAGTATTTACTAACACCAGACGGCAGATTCAGAGCAAAAATGTATAGTCGCTCCAACATAAACACTGCTGCACGAGAACTGGGGGAAAATAGCACAGAGACAGGATTTAGCCTTCAATTTGTCAGAAGTTTTGATCAACTCAAAAACATTTTAATTGATTCCCGAGAAAAGAATCAGAAAAATAATGAAACCAGTGATTCAACATTAAATAAGGTTCAGGGGGTTCGTAAAGAGGAAGAGGAAAACTCAGTTTCAAAAAGTAAATAAAGATTTGCTTACAATAAATTTTCTGATAGTTTATTATTATGTATTTTTATGTAATTGATTTGTCCACCTTTTAATTCAAAAAAATGCATCTAAATGAATTTATGAAGTCATATGCTGAGGAGATTAAAGGAAACTACTCTGAATACGATGACGAAAGATCTGTAATTATCGTTCCCTTACAAGATGAGCGGTTTCAAGCTGTCATTGCAGAAATTACAGAAAAGGAGCAAAGGATAAACATTTCCTCCAAAGTATGCGACTCGGAAGAAAACCTCGATATAAGAGAATTGTTGATAGAAAATCATAAATATCCTTATTGCAAGTTCTCATTGTCTAATGGGTTTCTAAAAGTAGAATCAGTATTCAATACCAAAATTTTCAATGAAGAGTTGTTAAAAAAAGTGATACTGGATGTAGCAAATCTTGCCGACCAATGGGAGTTCAAAATAACAGGAAAAGACATTTTCTAACGTATTCTCAAAAATCTTCCTTTATAAATTCATAAAGCTCAGTCTATTCATTCTTAATTATTAAATTTGTGCTTAACAGACCGCCTTATCGCTCCATATCATGGAGAGGAAAGTCCGGGCAGCATAGGGTATCGTACTTCCTAACAGGAAGGTGTTCTTTTAACAGAGCACAGAAAGTGCAACAGAAAATATACCGCTTCTTCTGATTCGTCAGAAATGGAGTAAGGGTGAAATGGTGGAGTAAGAGCCCACCGCATTTTGAGTGATTAAAATGGCAGTGTAAACCTTACGAGCTGAAAGATCAAATAAATCCTGTTCAAAACGACCCGTTTTATCTCAACTTGTTGAGAAGCAGGAAGGGTAGATTGATAGACTTTGTCAGCAATGGCAAAGCCAGATAAATGATAAGGATCCATTTATGGATACAGAACCCGGCTTATAGGTCTGTTTTAAAAACAAATGGCATAGACATTCATCTATTAAAACACAAACAACTATTATGGCGAAGAAGATATTGATCATTGATGACGAAATAAGCATTAGAAACACTCTCCGCGATATCCTTGAATATGAGAAATACGACATTGAAGAAGCCGAAAATGGAAAATTAGGGCTTGAGATGATTCTTCAAAATGACTATGATATTGTCCTTTGCGATATTAAAATGCCTGAAATGGACGGAATGGAGGTTCTGGAAAAAGCTCAGGAATCCGGCACAAATGCTCAATTCATAATGATTTCAGCGCATGGTAACATTGAAACTGCAGTTGAAGCTACCAAAATAGGAGCATTTGATTTTGTTCAAAAACCCCCGGATCTTAACCGATTGCTCTTAACTATTCGCAATGCGAGTGAAAAATCAAATCTGGTAACTGAAACAAAAATACTCAAGCGGAAAGTGTCCAAATCGATGGAAATCGTGGGAGAATCAGAAGGGATACTTGAAGTCAAAGAGATGATTGAAAAAGTAGCTCCAACAGAAGCCAGAGTCTTTATCTTCGGAGCTAATGGTACTGGAAAAGAACTTGTTGCCAACGCCATACACAAGCTAAGTAACCGATCCAAAATGCCGCTAATAGAAGTAAATTGCGCTGCTATTCCATCCGAATTGATTGAAAGTGAGTTATTTGGCCATGAAAAAGGATCCTTTACTTCAGCTATAAAAAGGAGAATCGGAAAATTTGAACAGGCTGATGGTGGTACATTATTCTTAGATGAAGTAGGCGATATGAGCTTATCAGCTCAGGCCAAAGTTCTCAGAGCTCTACAAGAAAACAAAATCACCAGAGTAGGTGGAGATAAAGAAATTAGTGTTAATGTCAGAGTAATCGCAGCAACAAACAAAAACCTTAAAGAAGAAATTGCCAACAATAATTTCAGAGAGGATCTTTACCACAGGCTTAGTGTAATCGTCATTAATGTTCCAACTTTAAAAGAAAGAAAAGAAGATATTCCACTTTTAGTTGATAAATTTCTTGCCGACATAGCAGAAAGCTACGGAATCATGCCTAAAAAAATTGATCCAGAAGCTCTAAGTTTACTTCAAAATGGAAATTGGAGTGGTAATATTAGAGAATTGCGTAACGTATTGGAGCGACTTATAATAATGAGCGATAAAACCATCTCAGAAGCGCATGTTAAAAAGTATGCGGATATATAACTACATCCACATATCCTGATTTATTTTGACAAGTTCACACTCTTCACATCATTCTGTGCGTAAGTAGGACAAGTTCTTTGAGTACAAGCAGTTGCTGCTAAAACAACAAAAGCTAAGATTAAGGCTTTTAATTTCATAATAGTAGAGTTTAACACAATTTTACCTATCTAGGCTTAAATATATATAAAATGACAATCAGTTCAAAAAAAAATAAATATAATACAATGTGCCAGGCCAATTATACAATAAAAGATCTATGACACCAATAAATTACAACCTCTGATATCAGAGTTGTCAATTCTTCCCAAAACCTCAAATTTATTGTCATTATTTATCATTCCAATATCTTTTGTTTCAATAAATGAACAAGAATGAATATTTGCCAAATCTATTACATTTATTCCTCCGATTTTACCCTTTTGTAAAAAATTAAACGGATCATTAATATCACGTATTATAACTCTCATCCATTTTGACATTTCAAATTGACCTGCACCTTTAGAGTAAGCCTGGGACATCAACTCCGTCATACCATATTCTGAATGAATTGTTTCCACTCCAAACTTCTTTTTCAAATGAGCATGAAGTTCCTCTTTTGTCAATTCATCTCTTCTGCCCTTCATCCCCCCTGTTTCAATAATTATTAGATTAGGAAATTTCTTTTTTATATGTTCAGAAAAATCGAGAAGTGCAAAAGATACGCCGAACAACACAACATTTCCCTTGTCTTTTGATGCGTTTTCAATAGTAGTTAACAAATTTTCATAGTCATACAAATAATATCCCGAAAATTCCGAATCACTATTTTCTATAAAGAAATCTATCATATCTACCAAACCGGAATCTCCCTGCTCCTGATAAGAAGGCAATAGGGCCAGGATCACAGTATCTTTTATCTCATCAACATACATCTTTTCATAAATATCCCTTGACACCAAATGGTAAAAATCAGTATCCTCCACAAGATGACAACTCCGTACTGAAGAAGTAGTTCCACTACTCAAAAATTTCTTTTGCAACTTCCAATCCCCGGTCTTCACTTCAAAAGACTTGAAAAATTCGATTGGTAGAAATGGAATTTCTTTAATTTCGTGAACATGATCTGGAGATATATTTAAATTTCTAATATAATCGCCGTAAACCAAATTGTTGTGGTATTGATAATTAAATATTTCCAGAGCAATATCTTCAAATGAATTTGAACCTTTGTTGAAAAGAGATTTTTTAAAATCATTTAAAGAATTCACAGTGAAATTAGTTAAGGGTTTATTGTATAATAATTGTATTATATTCGATTAAATTAGCAAATGTAATTGGAATACGAATGGTGTGTAAAGAATCCTGTGGAATTTATATTTTTTCTAAGTTGTCAAAACTGATTTTAATCGTTTTTGGAGTTTTTTTATTCTCTTGTAATGCTCCTGATGACTTTCCTATTGAACCAAAAATAATAGGTTTTGATCAGGTAATATTCAAAGACCTCACCGATGCTCCCGACTCTCTTATTATATATATTAAATTCGAAGACGGAGATGGAGATCTGGGACTTAATAGGGATGAAAATGATTACCCCTATCAGGATTTCGATTTTGTGATTGATGAAGATGGCAGAATAGTCACACTTAGTGCTACCGATGTGAAACCCCCATTTCACCAGTTTGCATTTGATTCCGGAGTGAGACCCACTGAAATCAGTAAAACCGACAACAGGCCTACCTTTAGTTGTGATGATTACGACATATTATTTATAAATGAAGAACGCAATGTATTTATCCCCAAAGGAGCTAATACCAATAACATTGACTTAAGCCAATTTCATGAAGACACCATTTATGTTGTAAAAAATGAAAATCGTAATAATATTTTCGTTGATTTTTATAGAAAAAGAGGAAGTTCTTATGAATATATAGATTGGAAAAGAGCTTTTGACACCAATGGATGTGGCATAGATTTCAATGCAAGGTTTCCAATTTTTGATATTCAAAGCCTAAACTCTTCTCTGGAAGGTACAATAAAGTACGGTATGACATCCAGTGGATTTAACATATTACTCCGCACTGATACATTCAAACTGTCAGTAAAAATCAAAGACAGACAGCTTCACGACAGCAATGTCATAGAAACTGGTGATCTTACTTTGCAGGATTTGACAGAATTCTAATACAAGGACGGAAAGCTAATAGGGTCAGTTTCCGACATTACTTCATAAACCTTTTCAAAAATTTCTTCTGCATTTGGTTTAGAATAATAGTCACCGTCAGAACCATAAGCCGGCCTGTGCTCCTTTGATGATATGGTAAGAGGCTTAGAATCCAGGTACCTGTATCCTCCCTGCTCCTCCAGTACTTTTTGCATCATATAAGCAGTAGCACCACCAGGCACATCTTCATCTGCAAAAACAATACGATTGGTTTTCTTAAGCGATTTCAATATCTCATTATTCAAGTCAAATGGAGCCAATGTTTGTACATCGATCACTTCAACATCAATACCAAAATCAGCCAACTGCTTAGCAGCCTCCATTACGATTCTACACATAGAGCCATAGGTCACTACAGTAATGTCTTTACCTTCTTTTAGTATTTCCGGTTGACCAAGAGGCACCCTTATTTTTCCAATATTTTCAGGCAATTTTTCTTTTAGACGATACCCATTCAAACTTTCAATGATAATGGCTATATCGTCAGATTCAAGCATAGTATTGTAAAACCCGGCTGCCTGAGTCATATTCCTTGGCACCAACAAATAAATCCCTCTGAGAGAGCCCAATATCATACTCATTGGAGAACCTGAGTGCCACACTCCTTCCAATCTATGTCCTCTGGTTCGGATAATCAAGGGTGCTTTTTGCCCTCCTTTGGTTCTATAATGCAAACAGGCTAAATCGTCAGTCAAAACCTGAATACAGTAATATATATAGTCCAAATATTGGATTTCTGCAATAGGCCTAAGTCCACGCAGCGCAGCACCTATCCCCTGGCCCATGATAGATGTTTCACGTATCCCGGTATCAGTTACCCTTAACTCGCCATATTTATCTTGCAAACCAGCCATTCCCTGATTCACATCTCCAATTTTCCCAACATCTTCTCCCATAGTAAAAACCAATGGGTTTCTTCTGAAGATATCATCAAACGCAGCATTCAATACCTCTCTGCCATCAACCAGCTTAAACTCCTTGGCATACACAGGGTGAATTGGGGCAACTTTTAGTGCTGACTGTTCAGACTCACTATATACGTGGCTTGAATATTCATCATGCCTTAAAAGTTTTCTTTCGTTGATCCAATCAATAAGTAACTGTCTTTCCGGAAAATTTTCTTTGCGTGTCCACCTCAAACTCTTTTTTGCTGCCTTCTCAACATCCAGTTTATTAGGACTTACCGTCTCCCTTAAGGTGGTCATCAATTGAGTCAACTGTGTCCTATATTGACTCTTGGACGCCAGTTTATTTATTATTTTCAGTACTTCGCTTACCTCGCCTTTAACACTTGCTAAATAGGCTTTCCAAGCAATATTCTTCGCATTTTTGGCAGTACTCTTTGCTTCTTCTTCTATTTCATCCAACTCATTGTCCGTTGCAATTCCTTCTGACAATATCCATTCACGCATTTGCTTAACGCAATCATACTTTCTTTCCCAGTCCAGCCGTTTTCTTGACTTATATCTTTCGTGAGATCCAGAAGTGGAGTGCCCTTGGGGTTGAGTCACCTCAATCACATGAACCAAAACCGGCACATGTTCCTCTCTTGCTATTTTATCTGCCTTTTTAAATGTCTCACATAACCCTAAGTAATCCCATCCTTTTACTACAAATATTTCAATACCCTTTTCATTTTCATTTCTCTGAAAACCTGCCAAAGCTTTAGAAATACTACTTTTGGTGGTATGGTATTTATTTGGTACAGAAATACCATATTCATCGTCCCATACTGCAAGCACCATCGGCACTTGTAGTACTCCGGCTGCATTTATCATTTCAAGAAATGCTCCTTCTGAAGTAGATGCATTTCCAATTGTCCCAAATGCTACTTCATTTCCTTTATCAGAAAATGTCTTATATGAATGCAAATCAGGATTTTCTCTGTACAACTTAGAAGCATAACCCAACCCGAGTAAACGAGGGATTTGTCCGGCTGTACAGGAAATATCTGCACTGGAATTCTTCATCTCCATGAGATTTTTCCAGTTTCCGTTTTCATCTAAAGACCTTGTTGCAAAGTGTCCATTCATTAATCTGCCAGCCGAAGCAGGCTCAGCTTTCACATCAGTATGAGCATATAATTGCGCAAAGAATTCCTGTGAAGTCAACTCTCCAATCGCCATCATAAAAGTCTGATCACGATAATATCCGGAACGGAAATCTCCGTTTCTGAATACTTTGGCCATTGCTATTTGTGGGATTTCTTTGCCATCACCGAAAATACCAAACTTGGCTTTTCCCATGAAGACCTCTTTTCTACCAATGTAACTATTCTCCCTGCTCTCTACTGCCAATTTGTAGTCACTCAATATTACCTCGGTTTGGAGTTCACTATCAACCGATAACTGAGTAAGGTCTTGCATACAGACAAAATGTATTTAGTGCTGAAATGTTAAATTATTAAGCCTCAAATTTATATAATTCAATGAATTTATCAAAAAGAATAAAACGACACCAAAACCAATTTTTATATTGTTAATATTAAATAATATTAAGTAATAATAATATAATTCGTTTTTAATACATTTATTAAAATTTTATTCTTTAAATATTGATTTTATTGACTAAAGAATACTCTTACAAAATATTATTAAAATAAAGTATTGAATATTAGCCTATAGGCTCTCCTGAGGATATATTTTTTAGCTTCTCCAATATATTTGCCTCACCAACAAATAAAATCGAGCCATGATAATAGGAGTGCCAAAAGAAATTAAAAACAACGAAAATCGTGTTGCATTAACTCCTGCCGGAGTTAAGGAAATTAAAAAACACGGACATCAGGTGTTTATTCAAAAAACAGCCGGAGTAGGCAGTGGTTTTAGTGATGACGACTATAGCCAGTCTGGAGCAGAACTACTAAATACCATTGAAGAAGTGTATTCATCTGCTGAAATGATTATAAAGGTAAAAGAACCGATAGCACAGGAATACGGCCTGATCAAAGAAAATCAACTTGTATTTACATATTTCCACTTTGCTTCTTATGAGCCTCTAACCAAAGCAATGATTGCCAGTAAGGCTATCTGTTTGGCTTATGAAACAGTTGAAAAAACCGACCGGTCTTTGCCTTTGCTGGTACCCATGTCGGAAGTAGCAGGAAGAATGGCCATACAAGAAGGAGCAAAATACCTGGAAAAACCTTCCGGAGGCCGAGGCATACTTTTAGGGGGAGTACCGGGAGTAAGACCTGCGAAAGTAATGATACTAGGTGGTGGTGTGGTAGGAACCAACGCTGCAAAAATGGCTGCCGGATTAGGTGCAGATGTCACCATATTGGATTTAAGTCTGTCCAGACTCAGGTACTTAGACGATGTAATGCCTGCCAATGTCAATACATTTATGTCTAATGAATACAATATAAGAGAGCTTTTAAGCACCCATGATTTGATAATAGGTGCTGTTTTGATCCCAGGCGCAAAAGCACCTCACCTGATAACCAGAGATATGTTGAAAGAAATGAACCCCGGAACAGTGCTGGTTGATGTGGCAGTAGATCAGGGTGGGTGCATTGAAACCTGCAAGCCAACAACCCATGAAGATCCTACTTATGAAATAGATGGAATTTTGCACTATTGTGTAGCCAACATGCCCGGTGCAGTTCCATACACCTCTACTCTGGCTCTGACCAATGCTACTTTACCTTATGCCATTCAACTGGCCAATAAGGGATGGAAGAAAGCATGTAAGGAAAACAATGAGTTGAAACAAGGGTTAAATATTGTAAATGGAGATGTAGTTTATAAAGGCGTTTCTGATGCCTTTGATCTGCCTTATGTTCCTGTAGAAGATGTATTATCAGGAGTACAAATGGTTTGAAAAAACAATATTATACCTAAACGAGGTTGTCTCAAAAGACAGGTAATTCCCAGATTTATTCTGGGATCTGTTGGATTAACAACTCTTCAGGCTTTTTGAGGAGTGTCGGAATACCTGCCTAGACGACAGTCAGGAATCCGACAACAATCCTTCCAAGACAACCTCGTTTTTTTATTTCAATCTAACAACGCACAGGTTATACATTATCCATGTGAAATGGTATCTTCCAATTGCTCTAAGGATTTTCCCTTCGTTTCGGGCATCATTCTCCAAACAAAAATTAGCTGTAACACCATCATAAAACTAAAAAAAGCAAATAATGGACCTCCACTGAATTTGTTAACTATGAATGGAAATATATTGGCTATGATGGCAGCAAAAATCCAATGGATAAAACATCCAAAAGACTGGCCTGATGCTCTTACTTTATTTGGGAAGACCTCTGAAATGAACACCCAAATCACTGCGCCCTGTGACATGGCGAAGAATGCAATATATACGAACAGATAGATTGGAACTAAGGCAAACGATTCTGTAAAGAATGCATTGGACACCAGAGCCAATGTAGCAATAAGTCCAATCGATCCGATAAACATCAGCTTCTTCCTACCCATCTTATCGATAAGTGTCATACCAATCATCGTAAAAATTAAGTTGATAAGTCCTACTCCTGAGGTTGATAACAAAGCTGAATCAGCACCTAAACCTGTTAATTCGAAAATCCTTGGTGCGTAATAGATAATGGCATTGATTCCACTCCATTGATTGAAAAAAGCAATCAAAAATGCCAGTAATAAAGGAACACTGTACTTCTTCGAAAACAATGAACTTTTAATTTCAGACACATTATCCTGCTCTGCTGATTTTAAAATGGCATTATAAGATTCATCCACAGTGTCTGAGTTGATCAAAGCCAACACTTTTTTAGCTTCATCATGCAAGCCTCTTTTCACAATAAGCCACCTTGGGCTTCTCGGTACAAACATTACCAGCAATACAAAAAGCAAAGCAGGGATTCCCTCCACTCCCATCATCAACCTCCACGGAGTTTCTTCCGCACCCAACTGGATCAGGTAATTGCATAAAAAGGCAATCAATATGCCCAGTACGATATTGAATTGGAAAATGGCTACCAATCTTCCACGCTGATTGGCAGGAGAAATCTCAGAAATGTATAATGGTGCTACTACCGAAGAGGCACCCACTCCCAGTCCACCAATAAACCTGAAAACCATAAATGTATAAATATCCGGCGCAAGTGCAGAACCTATGGCAGATACAAAATACAAAACACCAATCCAGAAAAGTGTCTTTTTCCGTCCTAAGCTATCGGCAGGAATGCCACCAAGCATGGCACCTATCACTGTACCGTACAATGCAATGGCTACTGCAAACCCATGCAATCCATCACTTAAACTCCATAATTTCTGAATGGCTTGCTCTGCACCTGAGATCACCGCTGTATCGTACCCGAATAGAAAACCACCCAGTGCTACGGTCACAGACCATAATACTACTTTTAATTTCATGTTGATTTGTTCTTAGTTGAATAGTTATTCCAAACATATAATTATTTGAGGCAAATCCATTCATGAAATCAAAATATTAGGATTTATTGTAAGAAATCGAGGCTTCTTGAGTAAGTTTATATAATTGTTGTGTGTAAGGACAGAAAGAAAATATGACTCCAGAAAATTTCAAAAATCATCAACTGTTTGAGAAAATTGAACAGTTATCACAAAGGCTAAATGAAGAAGAGTCTAAGGAAAAAATTGACCTAGAGAAATTCTCTTTTTTTGAATCTACACATCAATACATAAGTGATAGAATCAAGTTAACGATTCCAATTCTTGTTCAAGCAGCAGAAATGAACGACTTAAGTAATGAAATTGAAGCGGGATTACAACAGATAAATTCATTCCTAGGCAATAACAATGTTGGGCATCTCAACAATGCAACTAATAACTTTCACTCTGCATTAGCAAGAACAAGAAATTTCCCTCTGCCATATTCAAAAAATGACTTCAACTTCTCTAAAGCCATTGCTGATTTCCAAAACTCAGTTTCTGAAAAGAATGAATTGCTTACAAATGAAAGTAAAGAACTTTCTAGCACTCTTAAATCATTTAAATCTGATTTAGAAAAAAAGGACTTAGAAATCCAAAGGCTTTTTAAACTAGTAGAAGCAAAAGAAACTGAAATTCAGAATTTAAATTCGAATTTTCAAACGGAATTTACCAGCATAAAAACAAAGGCCACTCAAGAATATGAAACTGATAGAAAGACTTTTAGAATTGAAATAGATAGTGATAAAAAGACTTTCGAAGAAGAAATTCATGCGTTAAAAGAGAGTATTGATACTGACACTTCTGGATTAATAGAAAATTTAGATGAAAAGTTAGATGAAGCTAAAAAGATTGTCAACGTTATTGGAAATGTTGGAGTAACAGGTAATTATCAAATAATCGCAAACGAACATAAAGCTTCAGCTAATTTCTGGAGGTGGGTTGCCATTATTTTCATGACGGTCTTTTCTGGGCTATTAGTTTGGACAATAATTGACTTAAGTAGTAGTGGCTTTGATTGGACGAAATCCTTACTTCGACTTATTGCTGCAGCTGCTTTATCCTACCCTGCAACCTATGCAGCACGAGAATCCAGCAAGCACCGAAAACTTGAAACTACCAATAGAACAGCCGAATTAGAACTTGCTTCAATAAATCCTTTTATTGAAATTTTAGATGAAAATAAAAAACAAAATATTAAGGAGAAACTGGTTGATAAATATTTTGGCAACAATCATTATGAACACATAATTGAAGGGAAAGAAGAAGAAGTTTCAATTGGCGGATTTGAAAAAATACTCAAAGCTGTGTTGCCGCTGTTAAAAAAGTAACACTTGCGATCCATTTCAAACCAAATATCATTAACAATTAGAGTTGTTACAAATCCGTCTTAAACTTATATTTATCCCAAACCTTACCATTGGAGTCAATCATCTCCATGCTTATCTTATTGCCATTGATTTTGACAGAAACTACAAAATAGATTGCTTCATTGAAGGTAACGTCTTTGCCTGATGACGGATGAAACCTGAATTTCTGATTCTCATCGGTACTATCCAAATCCCTGCCATAATATGCATCACCTTCTATAGCATCTTTTTCACGTTTCAAGCTGTAAATGTTGGCTCCTGCTCCTGCAGAAATCACATAATGAACGCCTTCTCTTTTTGTGCGGTAATACAAATGATCATGGCCGGAAAATACTGCCGTAACATTGTACTTGCTAAATAGCTTGGTAGTCACCGTGGTTTTTCCCTCTACATCAGAGTAGCTCTTGTTTCCTACTGTATAAAAAGGCCTGTGTCTAAAGATAAAGATGTGCATGCCCTGCGCCTCTTTCAGTTCTTTTTCCAGCCAGGCCAGTTTTTCAGGATCTTCTGAAACCTTTGGCCAGTCCAACGCTATAAACTTTGCATTGCCATAAGTGAAACTATAGGTAGGATCATGCAAACCAAAGAAATCAGCAAAATTGCTTTGACCAGATTCATATCCTCCTTCCGGTAAACCAGAAACTTCATGGTTGCCAAGTGTAGGCCATGTAGGGTACTTTCTAAAAAACCACCCTGCTTCTTCATCCAACATTTTGTATTCTTTGACACCCTGATCTCCTGCTCCTCTGTTGACTAGATCTGCAGTAGTAATACAAAACTGCGGATTCAACTTATCCGATTGATTCAATACATCCTTCAAAAACGGGCTGTGTTTGGCATCTCCAAAAACAAGGAAATGCATCGGCTTTTTCAACTTGTTTTTTTCACCAGGCCTTTTTATTTCATTTTCACTTCTCAGCTTGTCCATCCCCGGTTTAGGGTTGTATGGATCAAACTCCTGAGAAAAACCAACATGATTGAGAAAGGCTGCAAAAAATAAGACGGCTATGTGTTTTTTAAAATTCATATTTTCGATTGCTAACGGTGGGATTTAATTTGAGCAACGAAAATAGTAAAAATCAAACCACATCAAAAGCTACTCAGATCTTTAATCTTTTCATCCGTCAAAGCACCTTCATAAACCACCATTCTGTATTTCAATACCAAAGGGTTGGACTTCTCTATAAAAACCGGTTCTCTTCCAGGATAAGCTACATTCTGCATACTTTTCGCTTTTCTTAAAATCCATGCCTGAGGATGACTGGGATTTGAATGATGAGACACAACCAAAACACCTTCCTGCGCACCATGTCCAGTCAAATCTCCCCTAATATCTATCCAGGGGCCTTCATCCAAAGCCAAAGTCTGGGGCTCAACAGCACCTCTTTTTCCTGTAAATTGAACATCTTCTGAAAGAGGAATCCTCCAGGAAAATCCGCTATATCCCTTGGGGTCTTCAGAGCCACCTATTGCCAGACTGTCTTCCAATGCAGTAATCTTAATTTCAAAATCAATAATCCTGTATTTGTCTTTGGCTGCATGAACCGTAATCGCAGCACTTTCATGTGCAAAAGCCTTTTGCTCACCGTTTTCATCGAGCCATAAAGGTGATTTCCAATCTACTGAAGTGGTCACCACACAAGAATCATTATACTCCTTAACAGTAGCATCATCGATATCCCATTCAAAATCCTCCAGTGCCCAGGCATCTCCTATTCTTTTACTTCCAATATATGTTTGATGCCATGCCCAGAAAACACCACGATGATGCAAATGGTCGGCAGGAAAATCCTCTGTCAAAATATGGCCATTAGTTCCATACAATGGATGAATGTAATTGGATCTTTTAAACTTACCGTCCATTGATTTTGGTTTTTGTTGATAAAAGAAAACACTATCAGTGCCTTCCATTATCAGAAAACCCTCTTCGTTTTTAGCTACTATCCAATTGTCGGACTGCTGAGTACAAGACAGAATAGAAATAAATGCAAGGAAAAATAATATTATGCGCATGGTGTAAGTTTGTTACAATGTTTTTAAAATAAATTGATTGACTCCCTTTTTCAATGAAACTTTCACTCCACTGTTTAGTTGTTTTCCAGTGAAAGTCTCAGGCTTATCTCCATCGAATTTTACCAGGGTATAATTGGAGTTTTCTTTCGTCGTAAACCATTCGGGAAACTGGTTGATTCTTGGCCAATCCTGAGGCATGTGCATAATGGTTTCGTGCCTTGGAGAATCAAATTTCAAAACCCCTTCCCAATCGGTATCTACTTCAACGCTAATCAATACATCTTCTCCATTCATTTCAGCCCCTGCTTTTACATCTGATCTCCATGGAGCTACAGTCATCCCCTGTGTTTTCCAAAGGCAATACATAATAGTTGTTCTGGCAAAGTTCCCATCACCATGCCAGCCTTCTATCACTCCCGATGAACGCCATTTTAATGCATTTTCTCTATGACTGGAATCCTGCATAGACCACATTACCTTAATTTCGCTATCTATCCATTCCTTTGCTGACGGCACAGGTTCTCTGGCATACAAATTCAATGCTCCTTCTACCGCATCAGCATAACCATCCGAAGAACCTCTCTCCCAATCAAAGTTCCTGTATGCATCATTTAGTGTACTTAACCCTTTTAAAGTAGCATCTCTGTAAGATTTCACGGAATCAACCTGATATACCGTGTAAAAACCGTTGAGGGTATAGCCAAAATTATCGGCAATACCATTGTTTAATACTTCACCCGTTTGTGGATTGATGATATTGTAAAACAGGCCATCTGCATTTGTACCAACTTCCAAAATGCGGTCCAGCATTTGATGAATAAATGGCTGGTATATTTCTTTCTTTTCCGGTTGAGCAAAGCTTACCGTACCATAAAGCTCACACAACCCGGAAACTACTTCACAACCATGGTCACGCAATCTAAGTTTTGTAAAATCATTGGTTGGATGATTATTTCCCAATAAATAATAGTCTCCCAGACGAATAGCCCAATCCAGATACTTTTGTTCCCCAGTCATCCAGTAGATGCGAGACAACACCTGTAACATTTCACCATTCAGTTCTTCATTGGTGGATACTATTTTACCAAATTCCGTTTCTACAGGTGCATGTTTCCACATGTCATCCAAAATGGCAATCATACGCTCCGACCATGGGCTTGCTCCAAGCCACTCAGTCAGTGGCAACAAACCATCTTTGATATATTCAGAGGAGCCAAACATAATGTCGTCTATGTCCGCTTCCTCCTTATCAAAACCTTGTTTCTCAAAAGAATAAGTATCCGGCATATTGTCTATGCGGGAAGTGAGTCGCATTTCTGTTTGCAACATGTCAAGCATTCTTCCCTCAAATAGTTTTTGATCGGTAATGGCTGATGTCAAAACCATAAATGGGTAATTGTCAGCAGCAGCATCCTTGGCGTTCCAGATATCAGCACTTTCATATAAGTTTCTTGGAATAAGTCCGGTAGCAGTATCTGCGTATTCCAACCAACCATCGACAAAACGTCTGCATCTTTCCAATCCTTCGTTTACCAATATTCCGTTGAGTCGGGCTTGCTCCAAAGCTTGCTTTTCAGCTTCAGAAGGTGCTGTGGTATTTTTAGTTTTTTTTGAACATGAAAACAGTATAAATACAGCTAACAGCAATGTGAAGTGAAGTGGGATGTTTTTCATAGTTTGTATCTGAATTTTCTTGATTTAAGGATTAATAGGATTATACTTTGGGTTGAAAATTAACTACATCACACACATCTTAAACAGAGTTTTGACAATTGTTTTCTTGCCTTTACACTCTAAAAACCCAACAATCATCTATACTTTTTAGATACCTTTTCAAACGGACTGATATGCAGAATCGTATTCCTTTTGAGTCAATTTGAAAGCCGATATATTATGCTGCTCAAACTCATATGAGTTAAGTTTTTTTTCTATCTTTTCAACAAGACTAAAAATACCTCCTCTTCCTTTTATAACTTTATCAAAAATCTCTTTAAACAATAAACACAACATAAACCTTCCTTCTTTAAGACAAACTGTTTCTGACTGAATGCCTTTAGTAATTGCCGTTTCAATTTCCAATTTAGATGGTATCGAATGATTAAGCATATCTGCTATACCTATCAGCTCTGGTAAATCACACCCTTCTTTTTCTAAAGGAATACTTAATAGAATCCAGCAATCGGTTTGATCAAATTCAATTTTCTCCATAAAGTTCAAAATTGTATTAAATCAAACATAACAAAAATCATTAACACAATTAGAATTTCACGTCATCTTAAACCGTATCACTCTTTTCTCCTCCATCAAATACCACCATCAAAAACGAAATCATTCCCAATGAAATAAACAGCAACAAATCCATCCTCAATCCCATGATATCAGATGGCAAAGCACCTAGTAAGCTTCCAATAAATACCAATATAGCCGTTGCAGATACCCAAACCATTGTCATACCTATTTTTTTCTTTGACAAGATGGCTAATAAAACCATAGGTGCCATCAAACCTGTTCCTGTAAAACTAAGTCTGGCCAACAATGCCAACTGGTTGCTACTGATAAGTGAGAATATCAGGGCTGCCACTGCAAAGACCACCATTCCTATTTTCGTGGTTTTCAATACTTTTTTCTCCTCTCCTTTTAAAAGAGAACGAAGCTCACCACTCATAGCAAATATTTGTGAATCACTGGTAGAAATTGCTGCTGCAATCAAACCAATCATAGTAGCGGCAGCAATGATCCCCGGCTGATCAAATAGCAAAACCTGAGACAGAAAATCCGGTGTGGAATGATCTGCATATTTCACAGCTCCATACATCCCGATGGCAACTGTTGGCAATATAACCAACATGGCAAAACACCCTACGGCTACAGCCATTCTGTTCATGCTGGATTGATTCCGCATAATCACTATTCTGGAACTTATTTGTGGCTGTGTAACAGGTATCAGTACTATGGCAATCATCGAAACTAAAAGAAACTGTATGCTAAACAGTCCCTTGGGTCCTGGTACAGACAGCAACCCCTCATTTACTAGTCTTACCTCTTCAAACATTTGTTTGACACCATTCATATTCTGGACACATGTGTATGCTATGATCCACACCACTGTCATCAATAATATTCCCTGAAACACATCACTGTACATAATGGCCTTCAATCCTCCCGTTTCACTGTACAGTATCATGACAAACAATATGAGAGTGGCCCATCCCCAGGGTGGCAATGCGTGATTGAAAGAAGCATCCAGAAATATCGATATCCCTCTGATCTGAATAGAAACGTAAGGCACTAAAAAAAGAAAGATTCCAATAAAATAAACATAACCTGCCCATTTGCTTCCATAACAGTCGGTCAGCAGTCCCGACATTCCTCTGAATTTCTTTTCTTTGGCTTTTTTACGTAAATGATACCCAAACCATAGCACCATAAATATCATGACACCATCGGATACAGCTAAAAACATCCATGCTCCTACTCCATGATTCCTGAAAAAATCAGGCATTCCCAACAAAGTGAATGTACTAAAAAGTGTAGCAGCAAAGGTCATAAAACCCAGAAAATAGCCAATATTGAAGCCTCCCATCATAAAGTCATCAACACTTTTAACCTTGCTGCGAGAGATCAAGGCGAGGGTCACTAATATACCAAGGTATATGATTGCAAAAATTATTACCCATTTAATCATTGTGATCCTCCTCTCCATTTCCCGGGTGAACTTTCGTGCCCAGATAAGTTAAAAAAACCAAAAGAATAGCTACCAAAATACCCATCCAAAGTGAATATGGAACACCAAACAACATTGGTTCATATATTCCTACTGGTAACACCAGAGGAGTGAAAGATAAGATGCTGACCAGAATAACCCCGGCAATGCATAAATTCCAATAAAGTGATTTGTTTTTATTCATAGTTGCGTTTTATAATCTTGGAATAGAAAGTCCTCCATCTACCATAATTACCTGTCCGGTAGAGTATGCCAGTTGACCGATCGCCATAGAGGCAACAACTTTCCCGATATCTTCGGGTGCTCCCCATCTTGGTTGTAAGGTTAGACCATCCGCTATTAATTTATCGTATTTTTCTTTGGCTCCTGATGTCATATCTGTTGCTATCAAACCAGGACGAACCTCATAAACAGGAATGTTGTGTTCTGCTAATCTGGTGGCAAACAAAGCCGTTATCATACTCATTCCGGCTTTGGATATGCAATATTCTCCACGATTGACTGAAGCAACTGTTGCCGAAATGGATGAGATATTGATAATGCATTTCTGAACCTCTTTGTCTTTTTGGGCTATCATCATTCCGGCTGCTTCCTGGGTAAGAAAAAAAGTCCCTTTCAAGTTAATACTCATCACATAATCATAGCTTTCCTCAGTGGTATTCAAAATATCAATACGCTCTTTAGGTGCCACTCCTGCATTGTTGACGAGTACATCCAATTGTCCAAATTCTTTAGATATTTTATTCAATATTGAATGGCGATCACTTTCCAACCCCAAATTTCCCTGACAGTAAATCACATCTACACCATAAGTACGCAGTTGATCAAGCACCTCGCTTACATCAGATTCGTTACGGACTCCATTTACAGCCAGGTTATATCCTTCTTTCGCTAAACAAACTGAAATACCCAACCCTATACCTCTCGTGCCTCCGGTAACCAAAGCATATTTATTCATAATCAATTCTTATAGTGGTTTGTAAAAGCTGCTCAAATTACCCATTTTTCTTTAATTCTTTAAGCATATCATACTCAGGCATCTTCTTATAAATAGGATCTAAAGGAAAACATCCTGATATCAATCCATTTCTTGGTGCTGTAGTGCAATCTGAAAATGTCCTGCAAATTTTACCCCGCTTCAAAACATCACCTTTAATAATATCGTCAGGCATTTCCGGATAGGACAAAACCATTCTACCAAACCCAATGAAATCTGCCATGCCTTTGTCCAACACTTCATAGGCTACATTGGGCAGCCACTCCTGCAGGTAGGAATATGCCGATCCTACAATGGTTAAATTTGGAAATGCCTTTTTTATCTGAGCTGTAGCCTGGATTTGCCTTCCAACACCGACCAATGGATCTTCCGGCGGAAGATAACCATCGGATGGAGGAAACAGCGCAGGCCGTTGAATGTGAGGGTTGTAATACGGACTTCCTGCAGTGATACAAACCAATTGAATTCCTAAATCTTCAAAAATCTTAAGTAAATCAAATGTCTCTTTGAGATCCATTTCTACACCTGAAGTACTCCCACCAAACGCATTTTGATACTCACCTTCTACTTCACATGGTACACCTACATTATTTTCTCCGGGTTTGTAAGGAAGGTAGTCGAATGCACTCAACCTTACCCCTATTTCCAATCCCGGAGCTTCTCTTCTGATTCCTTCTACGATTGATCTCAGAAACTGTGTTCTATGGTATAAATCCCCACCATATTTACCTTCTCGCTTATACCCCGTAAGGAACTCATGTCCCAGATAACCGTGACAATGCTTTATGTCAACAAATTGAAAACCTATTTTTTGAGCCCAAACTGCAGCCTGAATAAAATCATCTACTAACTTATTGATTTGATCGTCAGTTAACTTCGGGTATTCTTTATCTATCCCCATTCTTTCATCCAAAACAGGATGATTGTAAAGTATCTGAGGTTCGTGTTTCGTCTTGCTGTTTGGCTTGGAATACCTGCCGGAGTGGGTAAGCTGCAACCCCACCAATAAGTCATCTACTGTACCAAATTTCTCCTTGTGAGTTTCGGTTACAGTATCGTACAAATTCTGAATATCAGGCAAATTAGCTTCACTCATGAGCAGTTGATTGGGGTTTGCCCTCCCTTCATGCTGCACAGCTACAGCTTCACAACCCCACAAGAGTTTTGCACCACTGAGTGCAAAATTCTCCCACCTGCGAATGGTGTGTTCCGTAGGTTTTCCGTCTTCGGTACCGTCCCAACCTTCCATAGGAAGTATGCAAAAACGATTGCCTATTTTAAACCCTGTATTCAATTGATACTCATCCGAAAACTTGTTTTCATTTCCCACTTCCCAATTTGGATCAAAAGGAACATTGGCCTGAATAGATTGACAATACTCTGAAAATGCGGATGGTGTTTTGAGTTGTGCAACTCTGGTATATTTTGGCTTTGACTTTAATGCCATATCATTTTTTGGTTAATCCCTGAAAAAAAGTATAATATGATTTTTCATCTATCATTCGCTGCAAGAGAAGCATCACTTCCCTGATGTGGTAGTCTCCCCACATGCAAGACTCACCATTTGGAATTTTACTTCCTTCGGGAATATAATCCCAGTTGTTTGGATAATGGTAAATGGTATGAAGCAACAATCCCTGATGGCCTTTATTTCTACTTAAATATGGATCGTCCAAAAGTGTGTCTGCTACACTCAATCCAGCTTGAAAATACATATCACCCCTCGGATCATTCTTTTCTTTAAGGTATTTTCCTAGCCGCAACAATCCTTGTGCACCAATGGCTGAAGCCGAACTGTCAACAGGTTCATACTCATTGAAAGGATCAGCATTTTTAGTCTGATAATCTTTCAATTCATGCATTTTTGGTGCTCCAGTATCCCAATAGGTGATGCCATCCAGAGAAGAATTGGCTATATAAAAATCACAAGTGGCTTTGGCTGCTTTTAAAAACACGGCTTTTATTTCTGCCATGTCACCCAATCCTTTCCGTTCCGATTCATCTATGGTTTCAAGAAACTCCAATTGCTCTGCAAAACCCAGCATTGCCCAACTCAGGCCTCTGGTCCAAGTGGTAAATCCTGAAAACCCCTGCTGAGAATTAGGACACCTGTAAGAGCCATTGTTTGTGTTGAATATACATTCGTGAGCTGTACGTCCCCAATCATCATATTGATCTCTACCCTCGCCATAAAAAACAGAATATTTGGCAGTGGATAGTGCATGTTGAATTGCTCGATGAAGCAAAGAGTGATTGGCATCTTGCTCAGCCTGTAGGGAATGCCCAAGCAAATGGCTGACTTCCAACGCCCTGATGGTACGCACCGTATCTACAAACAAAGAATGCGGCCCATTAAAAGAATATATGTATCCTCCCTGATCATAATTAGTCCAACGGGAAGCCTGGACTGCACCAGAAATTTTAAGAGCCAATTCGTAAAACTGCTGTTCAGCTTTATTCCCCTCAATTTTTCCTTCAAGCATCAACCGAAGAAGGTTGCCATAGGTACTTACATTGTTAAATCCATGATCATGAACTCCAATATGGCTGACATGAGAAGCCATCTTCTCCACAGTATTTTTTCTACCTATTTCCAAAAACTGGTCGTCACCGGTAGCATCGAATTGCAAAATTGAGGATCCATATTGAAACCCCTGAGTCCACTCTGTCCATCCTCTGGTAGTGTATTTACCCGCTTCTGTAAACACCGGAGCACCTTTCGACTCATCATACTGATCTTCTATTGAAAGAATCTTTTCCCCTGATAATTTCCAAAAAGACTCTAGCTTTTTGCCTAAGGAAGTAGCACTAATTGTTGTATTGATTTCCAAATTATATTTTTTAGTTATTTGAACAAAAATCCAACCTTAAACTTAGAGCTAATTAAATTTACATCAGATGTATTATTATGTCTGTGACTGGTACTTTTCGAGTTTTACCTTTCTGAAGTCCGTTGGAGAGTATCCTGTTTTCTTTTTAAATATCCTACTGAAGTAAGAAGGATCTTCGTACATAAGGTGGTAAGCAATTTCCTTACTACTCATATCTGAAAAAATCAGCAAACGTTTGGCCTCCAGCATTACCCTGTCGTGAATGAAATCACTGGCTGTTTTCGTACAAACCTTTTTTGATATTTTATTCAAATGAGATGGGCTGATATGTAGTAAATCCGCATAATAATTCACCTGCTGGTTTTTGAGGTAATCCTTTTCTACCATCTCTCTAAACAACTTGAAAGTGGCGTCTCTATTGTTGTGAAAATCATAACCTCCCACATGATTGGTTTTATAAAGGCTTTTGACATTTAAAATGAAAATGTACAAATATGACTTAATAATTTCTTCACTTTCTTCTCTAAGGTTGAGGTATTCATGCATTATCTCATCCAGTATTTTTTTGACAAACTCAAAGTTTTCAGGCTTCAAATTGATGTATGGCTGAGGTAATTCACCTATGTTTATACCAGCCAGTTTTCTATTGAGCTCAATAAATTCTTCTGTGAAAGCAAGAATATACCCCTGAGCCTTTTCATGGTTGGATATTAAATGTACTTGACCGGGAGTCACAAAATGAATGCTATAGTCATTAACAGGATATTTGTTAAAGTCAATTTCATGATTTCCTGTTCCACGATAAAAGATACAGATTTCAAAAAAATCATGTCTGTGAGGCACATTGGTCTTATTGGGAAATCCCGCCGGGTAGGAAGCTTCTACTTTCTCATCTGACTTAATGGTGTACAACTTAAAGTCAGTGAGCTGAACACGTCCTTCGGGAATGCTATATAAAGGTATATCCGACATTTTGCCAATTTATAGAATTTGAACGAAATTTTATGCAAGGAATTGAACAACTCTCTTCTTTCCAAAAGTTGTGTTTTTCAGAAATTATAATCAAACAGTACTACTTTTCATTATAATGTTTCAACAAGCCATTGACAATATTCCACTGAGCAAGCAAATAAGTCAGCATTATAAACAAACCTGAGTTTTCCATTGGCATTAGAAATTTGTTCATCGCCAAGAGCGAATCAGACAACAAGAAAAGTATTGCACCAAAAAACAGTTGATTGAAACTGGATTGGTTGGTTTGCTCCATTCTAAGAATAGAAGAAATCACCATAGCCAATAAAAGCAAGGCATATACAATAAGTGGGTACGCCAAATCGCCAGCTTCAGGAACCAAATTCCACAAAAGCACTACACCTATCAAAATAAATGGTATCGAATAACCAAACTGTCTCCCTATGGATAAAACCGTTTCATTATTGTATCGGGCACGGGAAAAAGAAAATATATACAGTATTTGAGCTACACCAAAAGCCGAAAGGCCTATGAGAAAGTACATAGAATCATTGTTTTGATACATCAATGACACATCACCAATCCAGGAAAAAATCAAAGCTAAAACAGCAATTAGAAATGATAAATTTGGTGGAGATAACAGGCTTCTTCGAAAATAAACAATCAATGCCGGCATCAGCAATGGCTTAGTGTAATGGTTCATTTCAGGCAAAACCAAAATGTGAGATGCCAGTTCCAGTACACAGATCACAATGAAAATATATTTCACAATATCTGAATCACTCTTTTTCATCTGAATGTATTTAATGTAAATCCGTACAGTATAAGTTATTCATCGACAACTGTTTCCAGTGTCAGCTTTTTTACGCCAGGTGTGAATAAATAGAAAAATCCGATAAGAACCAAAACTGCAGGTATGTAAAAAACCATGGCAATATTATTTATGTCATTACTAAAAACCCACCCGGAAATAAATGCCCCTAACCCTATACCTACTTCCAGTGCTATATACATGGTAGCTATCCCCCTTCCTCTATGCTTTTCGTCGCTCATATCAATAGTCCAGGCAAAAATAGTGGGAGAACATATTCCCATTCCAAAACCAAAAAAAACAGCACTCAAAACAAACAACAGGTTACCCTCAGTATTTGCCAATAATATCATAGACAGAGCCAATATCAACCCTCCAACTTTCAATACCGGTATTCTGCCAAACTTGTCTGAAGCTTTACCTGCAATAATCCTTACCAACAATGAGGCTATTGTAAAATAAGTAAAAAACAAGCCCCTGTTAGATATTTGTAAATGATCACTCAAATCAGGAATAACGGTAAGTATAGTGCCAAATGAAAAAACAGATAGCATCATCACCAATGAAGGGGTAATTACCTTGGGCTCAAACAATTCTGACTTGTTGATAAAAAAGTGAGAGAGCCTTAGTTTTTCAGGAGATTTGAGTGTCTCCTTCATCCCTGCCAAAACCAAGACCGATGACAATGCAAACCCACTTGAAAAATAGAACATCGTGTTCAATGAAAAATGACTCGCCAGGTACGCTCCTATAGCCGGACCTGCTGCCATACCCAGACTACTAAAAAAACCTACAAACCCCATAGCTTCCCCTCTCCTATTGAACGGCACTATGTCTGCCACATAAGCCGATGTACCTGTAGGTTTAAATCCGGTAGAAAAACCATGAAAAAAGCGCAAAGCAAAAAATCCAATCACACCACTGACCACAGGATATAACAGCGCAGCAATACTACTCACCAATGCTCCAACTACCATTACAGGCACCCTTCCCACCTTATCGGCAAGCTTGCCACTAAAAGGACGAGAAAGCCCGGCTGTAACGGTAAAAAGGGCTATAATAAGTCCTTTGTATTCTCCACCTCCCATAGCGGTGAGATAGGACGGCAACTCCGGAATAATCATATTGAAGCTCCCAAAAAAGAGGAAACCGCTAAAACAGAGTAAAATAAATTGGAGGGTGAAAATCGATTCTTTTTTATCCATAGTAATGCCGGCAAAGATAGACATTACCATCAGTTGCCCTTCCCATTACATACCTATTTACTATGAATTAATAGTTTTCATTGATGTGCCATTTGCGGAAACGAAGTATCCTAAATAAATCAGAGAATTAACGTTTCCAATCTTCGCTCTTCAGGTTTTTAATTGCCCGCATAATGTCCTTTTGGCTGATCTGGCCAATCAACTTACCATTTTCAATTACGGGAAACCTCCTTCTTCTCTTATTCAAAAACATATCCGCTGCATCAAACACATTGGCATCAGGGCTTATGGTGATTACATTGGATGCCATGTGCTCCGATACTTTTCCTGACATAATTGGAATGTTGTTGTATTTACCTTTCACCACTTCTTTCAAACAGTCGCCTTCCGAAATCATCCCCAGCAACTCATTGCGCTCGTTTACCACAGGCCCTCCTGATATTTTCTTCTGCATCAAAAGATCCATTACTTCCATGATAGTCTGATCAGGGGAAAACGTAACCAGTCTTCTGGCCATATAATCAGCAACCAAAATAGAAGGCACTTCAGCTTCTTTGGTTTGCTCCACTTGAATACCTCTATAGTTCTTTACCATGATTAAAATCTTTTGTGGGGTATTGAATTTAGTGAAAAGAAAGGGTTTTACCAAACATTATTAAGCAAAAAGCAGCGTCAATGATCAGAATTTTGATTGAATCAGGCCTTTGTAAATATCCTTTTCTATCCGGTTAAAGCCTTTGATGGCGTATAACGGAATCTAAACAACAAAAATACCTGATATGAAATATTTTAAATTACTAAAAACCACTATAAGCAGTTCTGCTCCGTTTGTCGAGCTTTAAATCGCTAAGCAACGTGGATAACACCCTGATTTCAACGAAATAGGACTGATTAGGGCCAAATGGCACCCAGTTGAAATTCAATGTCCAGCAGTGCAGGTCTCTGGACAAGTTCAGCCTGGTTACTGTGAACTCTTTATTCTTAATGTCATAACCGGAATTGAAACCAATTTTAGTTTTTTCTGTCAAGCTAATATTTCCACTAAAGCTCAATGACTGAGTTATTTTAGAATCTTCAAATCCGGTTTTGGAATAATTATAGGAATAATTGGCTCGTAAATTCCAGGGGATACTAAAGTCAACATATTGATTGGCATCATTGTATGCGGTATATTGATTTACACCTTGTCCTATGAATTCACCGTTCCTGACACCTTCTTCCAGATTGTATGGGTCGCTATAAGGATTATTTGGATCGGTCAGGTCATTGGGATCATAACCTTCCCCCCGCCCATTCTGTTCCTGACCATTATTTTGCGTATTCTTTTTCTTTGATTTTGGTGCAAGGTTTAAGCCCAGGGAAATTGTCCCTCTACTCAACTGTCCCAAACCATTTCCATTGTTCCAGGCAAATCTGTCAATTCTATGGTCATAGATTCTTTTTCCTCCTCCTGAGGTATATTTAATACTATCAAGAATATACACGTACGGATCTATCGATCCAGCAAAACTTACACTCACAGCCCTGTTCAAAAAACTTGTTCTCGCACTCATACTAACATTGCTCAGTTTAAAAGAGTCCGCTGCAAAATTATATCCGGAAGAAAAAGACAGGTTATCAAAGAGTTTTACCTTCTTAAACTCATCAATACTATCGTTCTTGGTCTTTACCTTCATTTCAATATTGTTGTTTAAAGAAAATGACATACTCGCACTCTCTCCACGGGCTGGACTGCCGTAAGCAAATCCTTCAAATTTTGACAGTGTTCGGGTGTCTCCTTTTTCATTGATCTGTACTTCATCATAATAGCCATACTTTTCTGCTCCAAAATCAGGACTGTAACTAAACCCGATACTTGGTGTCATCACATGCCTGATGGCCTGAATTTTCTTTCCCCCAATAGGATAAAAACCATAGAGTCTGGTATTCACCGACGCACCAGAACTGTAATATCCGGCACGAGAGAACCCACGTAATGTATCAATTCTTACCCCTTCTTGCTCCGGCACATAGGTATATCTAAGCTCCTTTGGGTACCACAGCTCAGTATAGTTAAAACTGGGGCTTACTGTAAAATACTTAAGTACATTAAATGAGGTAGAAATCGGAATACTATGACGCATTCCATTTTTTGCACGATCAAATATAATGTCGAAGTTCTCAGGGTTAAAAGATACCAGACTATCATCAAGTGCCCCTCTGTTTACAACTGTATATCCGGAAGGACTGGATTTTGCTGCATTTGAAAGGTCATTCTTTGCAGTCATACTGTAGGACAAACCAAGTTTACCAAGCACCGTTTTGCTCAACTTTTGTGAGTTTTTAAATAAATAAATCCGGTTGGCATTCATACTCATTTCAGGCATGGTAAGGTTGACCAGCCCTGTTTGAACATTCTGATTGTGCCTCATATTCATGGTCATATTGACCGTTCTAAAAGATTTGGAATAAGACACGTTGGAATTGAACTGCGCATTAATACTTCTGGAATAACTTTCGCTTATAAGATTTACGTTTTGGGAAAAACTTGATGTACCTGCAGAAACTGAAGCCGAAAACCTTCCCGTTCCTTTAGACTGTGGACTGTGACTCCACTGTACCCAGAAATCCTGAGAATATGGTTTATCTTCTGCCAGTGTACCCGTCACAGACTTGTTATATCTCACATTAAAACTTCCTGAATATGCATATCTCTTCCTGTATGTTGATCTGGTCTGCAATCCATAGCTCCCTCTCGTATAAATCTCCCCGGTGAGAGTCAGATTTATATAGTCATTGATATCAAAGTAATACCCCCCCTCCCGAAGGAAAAAACCTCTGGTTGCATCTTCACCATACTGCGGAACTATTATTCCTGATGCTTTTTTTCTAGGTTGAGGAAACATACCAAAAGGGAAAGCCAGTATGGTAGGTATTTTTCCAAAATACAACCTAAATGGCCCACTTACTACCTTGTTTTTAGGAATAACTTTTAATTTCTTAGAATGGATCGAAAAATGAGGCTCAGCCAGGTTACAGGTGGTATATTGAGCTTCCCTGATATACATTTCGTCCTTCTCATTTTTCTTCACTTTTTCACCATGCATAAATGCCCCGTCCTGTTCGGTGATAATTCCTTTGATTACAGCTTTCTTTGTTTTAAAATTATAAGTAATATCATCGGTAGTATATTCCTCTGATCCTTGCCTGAATACCGGTTTTCCTATTTTTTGATCTGTACTGTCCAGTACATAATTTGCTTTGAGCGTGTTTTTTACCCAATTGACTTCAATTTTTTCAGCTTCCAGTTCTATGATTCCATATTTAATTTTAGCACCTCCATACAAAAACATATCCTGAGTTTCCAGATTGAAAAACATAGAATCGTTAGCAGAATAAACAACGGTAGTTTCAATATCACTTTTCCCCGGTGGTGGACGAAATGCAATTGAATCATTTTTCACCGAATCCTGCCCCAACAAGTCATTAACCATAGGCAGGCTTTTCAGTCCGCTTCCAAGGGAATCTGCAAATTGTAAAACGTTTTCAGGATTGACTCCCAGAGAATCGGCAAGTTGAAATATTGTTTCAGGCTTTACGCCTAGCGAATCTGCCATTTCGAGCAAATACGTTGGATCTAATTTATTTTGAATAGGATTTTTGGTAGGGTTATTGTTATCCTGACCGAAAGCTGAATATAATTGGAAAAGTAATATATTGCATATAACTAAGGACTTTAAAATGCGCACTTGACTTTCAGTTTCAAGGAAAAATTTACAATTTTGTGCAAAAATATTGCCATTATCATTAACAACCACAAGTACATGAAGAATATTATATCATTGTTCGTTTTATCTGCGACATTGGTGTTAGTTTCATTTAACAATGTCGGGTTAAAGGATTATAAAATAAACAAGATAGTAATCGACGCAGGTCATGGAGGTAGAGACCCAGGTACACATGGCAAGATTTCCAAAGAAAAAGATATTGCCCTGAAAATAGCCTTAGAAACAGGTGAAACCATAAAAAAATACTTACCAGATGTCGAAGTAATTTATACAAGAGACAAAGACACTTTTCCTTCATTGGCAGAAAGGGCTGAACTGGCAAATAAAAATGGAGCAGATTTATTCATTTCCATTCACTGCAACTGGCTATCGAGACCTGAAATTCATGGCACAGAAACTTATGTAATGGGAATACATAAAACGGAAGCCAATTTCGAAGTAGCCAAAAGGGAAAATTCTGTAATCCTCTATGAAGAAAATGCGAAAGAAACCTATGATGGTTTCGACCCCAATTCCCCTGAATCTTATATTCTATTTTCACTATACCAGAATGCTTATATGAGCAACAGCCTGATGCTGGCTCAAAATGTTGAAAATCAATTCAAAAACCGTGTTGGACGCAGAAGCCGGGGCGTAAAAAGCGCAGGTTTCTGGGTGTTGTACAAAACCTCTATGCCAAGTATTTTGATTGAAACCGGATACCTTAGCAATGAAAAAGAAGAGAGAGATTTAAACGACAAATTGCAACAAACTTACATTGCTCATGGTATATTCAGAGCATTCAGGGATTACAAACAAGATTTAGAATCATTATAATACAATCAAACCGTGTCAAAAGAATTTAAAGTAGGTTTACTCGCCATCATTTCCGGTACCATCCTTTATCTTGGTTTTAACTATTTAAAAGGGAAAGACTTCTTCTCTAAAACAAATAAGTACTATACCATTTACGCCAACATTGACGGTCTTAATGTATCAAACCCTGTCATAGTAAACGGCTTTTCTGTAGGAAGAGTAAGTGCAATACGAATAATGCAAGAGTTTGACAATAAGGTATTGGTAGAGTTGGACGTGGATGAAAATGTGGTATTGGGTGATTCTACAATTGCTACCCTAACCAACGAAGATTTTCTGGGAAGCAAAGCCATTCTGCTTGAGATAGGCCGTGTAACCACTCCTGCTCAAAATGGAGACACCTTGCAATCTGGATTTGATAAAGGGCTGGCAGAATTGTTTGAAAGAGCTCAACCCCTTACCGACAATATTGGAATCACCATAGGTAGAATCAATGAAATACTTATAGGTCTGGAAGGTGCCGGAGAAGATGTAAAAACTGTACTTCAAACTTTTAATCAAACATTGCTTGAAGTGAATGTAGTACTTAAAAGCAATAATTCTAAAATCAACAGGACTTTTGAGCAAATCAACAAACTGCTGGCAAATATTGATTCCAAAGTAGAAAAGATAGATCCATTGATGGACAATGTAAACCGGTCGCTAGACAAGGTAAATGCTCTGGAACTGGAAGCTACTTTGAGTACTCTAAATGGAACTATGAACGAACTCAAACTGGTGATCTCTACGATCAACAATGGTGACGGTACAGTATCCAAATTGCTCAAAGAGGATTCATTGTACCAAAACATCAACAAGGCGATGATAGATTTGGATTTACTTCTTGTTCATTTCAATGAATACCCTAGACACTTTATGGCTCCTCTGGGAAAGAAAAAGAAGAAAATTGATAAAGAAATGAATAAATAGTATTCATCATTTCTGTAATATCGAAGTTTTCAATATTACTCAAAGCATTTTCACTCTTCCATCCCACTTGCTTCCCGAACTATTCAATGTCCTTTACACAACGAATACCTACGGGATAGTTAGCAATTTTTTCCGGTAGTACATAATAGCGCTGAGAAGTACGGATAAATGAATGATTGTTGAAATTGGATCCTCCACGCATCACTTTGTACTTTTCTCCATACTGCTCCATAGGCACATCATTGCCAGGGTAAGGATGATACCAGTCTGCTGTCCATTCCCAAACACTACCAGCCATGTCATAACATCCATAAGGACTTTGCGGCTTTGCTATAGATCCTCCTCTTGAGCTTTTTTTATCCCAAACAACGTAGGTATTATCATAAGTATTTCCCCATGGGAAAATCCTCCCATCAATTCCTCTGGCTGCTTTTTCCCATTCAATTTCGGTTGGTAATCTCTTTCCAGCCCATTTGGCATAAGCATTGGCCTGACTCCAGGTAACTACTGCTGCGTTATTTTCTCTTCCTTCAGCAAACTTATATTCAGGATCAAATAATGCGTATTCAGCATTACTTACTTCATTCCGGTCAATAAAAAATGCTTTGGTACTGGCAATTTGTTGAGGTCTCTCGTCAGGGTCTCCATACTTACTCCCCATAATAAAAGTACCTTCCGGTACATACACCATGCCTTCAGGTGGCTCTGGCTGACCAGAAACAGTTGTTGTGCTCAAGACCACACCTACTGTAAATAATATAATTAATGTTCTGTTCATTTTATTTCCTTTTTGCCTTACCATTTCGGGTCAATTAAATTGTAATATCGGCCAAACCAATAATTTCGGATCATTGCTGCTGCGGTGCGTTCCTCCTCGGATTTCACCATTTTAGTATCTCCGGTTTTAGTCGGAATTTTAAACACTTTTGAGTTACGCTCAAAACCCCACATGTCTTTTATTGCTTGATTCCGTTCATCAGTCATTATGTTTTCCTCGTTCAATACCTGATATACCATGACAAACCAAATGGTACTTTCCCAGGTAAATTCTATGTCTTTCCAGTCGTACCAGTGCCGGTTTAAATTCATCCGGTATTTATTCAGCAAATTCTTGTCCTTTTCATAACGCATCAACATATACAATGAGCGTGCGGCATGATAATCATCTCCCACGTTTCGCCACTCCGGAGGAAAAAGAATTTTAGCATTAATTTGATGATCATCGTAATGATACCGGTCAATGAGCATGTGATATGAAGCATTGTAACGCTCCTTTCCGGTAATTACATGTGCCATTTTGAGTCCCATAAGCACTTCAAGTGAATTAAGGGGCTGATGAGGCAAATCAGGACAAAAATTTCCCCACAGAGTCATTTTCCCATCAAGGTCTGTAAGTTTAAAATTGTTGTCAACGATACGCCCCATAAAACGATCCAACAGACCTGCAGCCTTTTGTTTGTATGCATCATCGGCACACAATTCCCAGAAAGTGCTTACACCATAAAATATGGACGTAAACTTATCTGCACTCAGGTCTCCCAACCAACGGTATCCCGGCATAGAAGTAGATTGATGCCATTCATGGTACCACATCACTTCTTCATGCCAAAGCGGTTCATCTGTTTGGTTAAAACTTCGAGCCACCAATCCAGGCACTCCTGTTACCTTTTCCAGTTTTAATACAGCTTCAAAAATCTGATTGGAAACTTCTCTATCTTTGGGATTTCTGGTGATTGCATATTTATGAGAATAAGCAGCCAGCATTTCCGATGTAGGGTCTAAGCAGTCAGCCTGGGTGCCTACAATAGGCCGGTCCAGCCCTGCCGGAGGGAATATTACGTGCTGCATGATGGCACCTTCATTCCAGTGATTCCCCAACATCAATTTATCAAACTTGTCCACTTTTACATGAAGTGGATCTGTCTTCTTGGGGAAGTCATTTACCTTTTGTGCATAAATGGCATTATGCCACACCATAAAGGAAAATCCACAAAGGAATAATATCAATCTTTTTTGCATACTATCTTCTTTTTTCACTTTCGAGTTAAGAAAGCTAGCATATTCCGGCTTACATTTTCAAAAAAAAGAATCAGTAATCGGAATTTAAATGATAATATGTGAGTATTTACCCCATCCTTATAGAATATTGCAAAGCGACCAACTCGAAAACTCTAATATTTAATTTAGCCGTACAGGTTTGATTAATAAATGTAATTTTCTGTATTTGGCTATGGTTCCCGGCCTATTTATACAAAATAATAAACATTGAAAGTTACATCACCACACCTATCTCTCTTCTCTCTGCCAACCCGACAGGCATCTGAATGTTATTCTTTTTTTTTGAAATGTCACTCAGCGTCTGGTAACTGTTTTGGTTTAAAACTTCTTCATCAGATAAGACATTATGAACCAGATATTATAAAAGATACCACAAATATTCTATTATTGAATTAATATTGTATTTTAGTCTAGCATTACTCCAGCAAAATGCGCATTTATATTCAGTCTCTTTTTAAAATATGAAGAGTGTAACACCAAGAATTTATGGCATTTGTGGATTGGTTTTAATCATAGGAGTAACTCTTTCCTTTGTCGTTTACTTTGCATTCGAGGGATCAAACAAACAAAAAAAGGATAAAATACTCTCCAGCAACTTCGCCACAATTCACAATCAGATTCAGCAGGAAATAGACCGAAACTTGAATTCATTATTTGCTTTGAGAGCCAACTATAAGGCTCATCGTGGTATGAGCAGGGCTGAATTTAACAGTTATGCTAACTATTATACTTCCAATATAAAAAGCATACAGGCTCTGGAATGGGTACCTGCCATTAGCCTACATCAAAGAGATTCATTTGAATTAGCCGGACGTTTAGAAGGATTTACGAATTTTCAAATAAAGACTACTATCGGAGATAGTGTTACAAGAGCTGAATCCAGACCAATGTATTTCCCGATCTATTTTATTGCTCCTTTTGAAGGCAATGAAGTTGCCCTTGGCTTTGATCCCGGAAAAGCGAATGCCACAAGGCAGAATACCATTGATCAGGCAATTGCTACCGGTACAGCTGTGGCTTCTGATGTAATGACTATTATACAAAAAAGTGATTCACAACAGGCAATATTGGTATTCGTCCCCATTTTTAAAGATGACAAGGCAGGCATAGACAACATCATTGGCCTGGTAGAAGGAGTCTATCTGATAGACAATCTAATTGAATCTGCTATTAGTTCGATTGATTTACCTGATTCTGTTAACATCATCATCAAAAACTCAAACGGGGATTTGATGTTTGGCAAAGAACCGACAAAAACAAAATCTAAAAAATATGATTCTAAGGAAGGAAAGATAACAATTGCAAATCAAACCTGGGATTTGCAAATTATCTATTTGGGAAATTTTAATCTACCATTTATTCGTCCAATTTGGTTATTTTTTGTGTCGTTAATTTTTACAATGCAGGTAGTAAAAGTAGTATATGATACACTTACTCATAACCGTAGGGCTTTGCGAAAACATGTGAAAGAGTTGGAAAAAAAGAATCAAGACTTAGAACAATACGCTTATGCGGTCTCTCATGATTTACAAGAACCACTGCATTCAATGCAAAGTCTTATTAACCTTCTAAATTTGGAATACAAAAGTAAATTGGATGATATGGGACAACAGTATCTTAGTTACATATTAGATTCCTCCAACAGAATGCGTACCCTCATTACCAATTTATTGAATTATGGTCGATTGGGGCAAGAAGAAGTCAACGATAGAGTAAATACCGAAGCTATTTTGGATAAAGTAAAGCAAGACCTATTTCAAATTATTGAAAAATCAGAAACTCAAATAATAAAAAAAACACCTCTTCCAACACTCAAAGCTTACCCAACTGCCCTTCATCAATTATTTCAAAACCTCATATCAAATGCGATAAAGTTTCAACCTAAGGGCAACAAACCAATCATAGAGATTTCAGCCAAATGGGAAAATAATAGATGGTTTTTTATCTTTAAAGACAATGGTATTGGTATTCCTAAAGAATTTCAAAAAGACATTTTTGTTATTTTCAGACGTTTACATAACAATTCTGAATATTCAGGTACAGGGGTAGGACTGGCAAATTGCAAAAAAATAGTTAGCCTTCATAACGGGAAAATTTGGATTGAATCTGAAAAAGGCCAGGGAAGTACATTTTTCTTTACTCTGAATTTATAGTAACATAATCTTTAGCCATCTCATATATTCAGGCCAAAACATCGTGATAAAACTATTGTTGAAGTAAGCAGAATTTCACTTGCCTATTTATCCACAACAAAACTAAACCCAAAGGAAAAGATATTGGATTTTAACTTGTCGCTTCTTTTGTAGTTTTGGTATCTTAAATCTATTTTTTTCAAAGCAAGTCGGAAGATTTTAAAACTAGTAAAGATATCGGTATAGCTTACACCAAATCCAATGCTTTTACTATTGAAAGTTGATAAGTCATAATCAGAAGTGTAATACTGTTCTGAAGAAAAATGTGTGTTGTAAGGGGCAAAATAATCTGCCTTTGTTTGGGTGTAATAACGATAACTTGGGTAAAATGTAAACTTTTGACTCAGCTTTATTGGCATCTCTATGCTAGCCGTCTGAGCTTCAAGCTCCCAATCGTCTTTGTAGTATCGATAATAGGTTCGAAAAGTAATAATCTCATTGAAATAGTAATTGAGACGTAATCCAATTGGGATTTTAAAACGAGTATCCGGCAATCTCTCCACATCATCAGCCAAATGATATACTCCATTATTTTTGGTTGTCTCATAATACTCAATATCAGATGATTGTCCTATGTAATAATTGGGACGGTCCTTAAAATACACCCGTTGATAAGGTGTTGATAATAGACCACTTTGCAGTATCAAATCCATAAAAACTGACATTTGTAGATTTTTACTTAGTACCTGAGAAAAACTCAAAGACGCAGTGTAACTATTCCTATTGGTTTTACTCATAGAGGAAAAGGCTGAAGGATTGTAGGCATCACTAGTCACATTCATATCCTGATCATATACCTCCACCCCATTAAAATAACCACTATTCAAAAAATCATCTCCATATAAGCGGTATTCATTCAATTCTGTAGGATAAATCACCAACCATTGGTCAAGATAAGCTGATCCTTTTATGCTTAATTCAGTATTTTGTTGATTGAAAAGTCGTGTATATCCGGCCCCAAAACCTAAGGAAGAGTAATCATACTCTTTGGACACTGCCATATTCACGCTAATAATTTCGTTCCTGTCGTCTGAGCTGTGAGCATAGCTAACATTCAGACTTTTAAGAGCATCACTCTTAGAAGCTCCCGATGATGCATACCAGGGACTGCCAATAGGTTTGGGACCCGTACTCACCGGATCATCATCTACATCGTCCACCGCAGCACTGGTTTCCAGATTAGCAGCACCAGTTTGAGAAGCTCCGGTTTGCACAATGATAGTACTTCCGCTTTGGGTTTTCACTGGAAGCGTATAAAATGGGTTGACATTGCTGGATGAGGCAGAAGAATAAGCAGAAATACCTGCATCGACAGTCAACACATCATCATTACCCAAAGGTATATTAACTACCAATGTTGGTGTATTATCTTTTAATTTTTCAGAACCTACTCCACCTCCAACAGCAGAATGCTGACCATTCTGACTATAAAAACTCATTAAGAAATCAACCTCAACTGCTTCAAGAACCTTTTTCTTATATACTCTGGATGAATCCTGAGATTCTGTTTGTGCAAAACTCAACACAGAACTAAAAATAAATAGTATGGAGTAGAAATATTTCATAATCAATTGCAACCACAGCCTCCACCTGTTTTTCCTCCATTAGCTCCTGATGCACCTTCCCTATATACCTGATAATTGGTTTCAAAACGCTCCGTTTTGTGCGCCGATAGTTTCATATCAGAATCATTCAAATTGACCTTCTGATAAGGCTTCACTACTGTACATGAAGACACCAACACAAAAGACAATATCAGCAACATGTACAACTGTAGAACAAATACTGATAAAGCATGCTTTTTTTGACTTGTGAAACTAATTTTCATTTTCAATTGGGTTAAGCCTGATATTGGTTGAGGTATGCAATTTGTTGTTTTTATCTACTATAATGCATTCCAAACCATCTATCTGATTGATAAAATCCAAGCCCACTTCCACGCCCATCACAAAAAGCGATGTGGCCAAGGCATCTGCCAGTTCGGCACTCTGAGCAAATACTGTTGTACTTAACACTCCTGTGCTGGGATATCCTGTTCTTGGATCAATAATATGTGAATAGCGCACTCCGTCAAACATTACATATTTCTCATAATCACCAGAGGTCACAACTGCCTGATTATCTACAGGTAACCAGGAAAAAATCTTTTTAGGATTGAGCGGGTTGGTAATTCCTACCTTCCAATCCGACCCGTCAGGCTGCTTTCCCCATGCATACAAATCCCCTGATGCATTGATAATTCCTGATTTCACTCCTTTGGATTTCAATAAAGCTTTTGCCTTATCTGCAGCATACCCTTTCCCTATAGCACCAAAACCAATTTTCATCCCTTTCAGTTTTAAAAATACAGTATGACTCGCATAGTTGAGCATGATACCACCATACCCCACCTTGGATATGGATTGTTCGATAAGTTTGGAGTCTGGCAGTTTCGTCATACTGCCATCATATTTCCAAATCTTGTCCATAGAAGCATAACTAATATCAAATGCACCTCTGGTCAAGCCGGATATCTTTACTGCTCTATGGATCAAATTAAAAAGCTCTTCATCCACTTTTACAGGTTCAATTCCAGCATTATCATTGATCAATGAAGTTTGAGAATTGCTATCCCATGACGAAATGAGTTTTTCAATACGACTGATCTCTCCAACAGCCATATCAATGTATCTGTCAGCTTCTGACTGATCCGAAGCGACCACTGTAATATCCATTTTACATCCCATCAAATGCACTTCTCGGATATATGCATTTTCAGCACTCACAGTGAGACAATTAAAAAATATAAAAAAACAGACAATCAGGTACTTCATATCAACCTTCAAATGAGTTTAAAAGACTGATGTATTTTTCAGGAGTCATTTTTTTGTAACCTGTTTTTCCCAAAACCTTGCCTTGAGCATCCAGGATCAAAACCAGAGGAAAATACCCTTCAGGATCGTATTTTTCAGCGAGCAAATCATTGTGTTGTTGTTGCTCTTTAGAAAGCTTGTTTTTTTTCTGTCTGGGAAAGTCTGCTTTGAGCAATACAAAGTGTTCTTTAGAATATTTGATGAATTCAGAGCTATTCCAAATCTCCTTTTCCAGCTTGATACAAGGTGCACACCAATCTGAGCCAGCAAATACCAAGACAATATTGTTATCAGTCTCAGCAGCTTTTTTCTTAGCAACATCAAAATTATGAAGCCACTCTTGCCCAAAAGCGATTTGGCTTAAAAACAACAAAACTCCAATAAAAACAAATTTATTCATAAGGTACATTTTTTACTCAAAACACCAACAGTAAGTTAAAAATGTCTGACTTTCTAAAGTTATTCAAATTATCAAACTACAAAACACTTAAAATAGAATGTCCGCACCCCTAATACAATCAAAACGTCTATCCCCTTACATTTAATTAAAATATTTAAGTTTCCCTGGAAAAGAGAAAGGAAATCCTGTTGTCTTTTTACTTCAATTTATTCTTGTGGTATTCCTTGAGAGACTTTAAATAACTTTATTCAACTCCGCAAGTACCATTGTTAATGGTCATTTCAAATACATAAGGTGTTATCATTTTTCAGAAATTAAGGTATCCTGTTTTCTTAATAGGTTATGTTATTCTTATTTGTAGAAATAATTGAATATTATCTATATTGCTATGTCTAACTAAAGTGACTATGTTTGAAAAAACGAAATGGTTTATAGCAATTTTATTGCTGACTTTCACCTCAGGCACAATTAATGCCCAAGGTTGTAGCGATGCGGGTTTTTGCACTATGGGTGCATTGAAGCCAGATCAGGGCTATAGCAAAAGACTATCTGTACAAATTAGATCCATAGAGCTGAGCCAATACATTGGACTAACTCATTTCAAGGATGTTATTTTTAATTATACCGCTGATGTGAATATCGGTATTGGTGACAAAACCACCATTCAGGTGAAAGTACCTTATGTATATGTTGAAGGCGTCCTCAAAAACACCAATGGCATTGGAGACTTATCATTGGGACTTGCGCAAAATCTGGTATCGAACGAAAGATATCAAATCAACCTAACTCTGGGAACGAAATTACCCATAGGCAACTCTAATTTGGCATTAGACGGCAAACCCCTTCCGATGTACTATCAAACAGGCTTGGGAACTTATGACGTGATCGCCGGTATTTCTCTCATCTCGAAGGGATGGATGGTAGCTACTGGCTATCAGCAGTCGCTCAATCGGAATGACAATGACTTCTGGTGGTCGGATTGGGAGGGTCACCCTATGGAAGCAACTGTCAGAGCATACAAACAATCGAGAAGCCTCAACCGTGGGAAGGACATCATGTTCAGGGTAGAGCGAAATTTCAGGTTTTCTAACTTTAATTTCAATATTGGCTTACTGCCCATTTACAGATTGACTAAGGATACCAATATCAGTCGGGGAGGAATTGAAAGCAAAATAGATGGATCTGATGGGCTGGCATTGACATTATTAGTGGGTGGAGGATACCAGTTTTCAGTAAAATCAGGAATAAAGATAATGAACGGGTTTAGGTTAGTAAAGCGACACTTCAATCCAGATGGTTTGTCAAGGGAATTTGTATCAAATATCGGTTATGTATATAAATTCTAAAATCAGGCTTTTATTAATCGCTTCTCTACTTCTTTCACTAGATGGATGGTCGCAGGATAATTCCATAAAAATAGCAGACAAATTGTTCAGTGAAGGGAAATACGCAGATGCAATACTTAAATACAAAGAATCTTCATCTACCTACCAAACACAAAATCAATACATCAACTATGCGTTTGTCAATTTAAAAATTGCGACAAGCACCATTCGGCTTGGTCGAATTAACGAAGGACTTGAACTCAGCCAAAATACTCTCAATTACATTGAATCTAACAATATAAATGATTCAAGACTCCTTGGAAAAACCTACAATGTGATTGGCGATGGATACCTAAACCTGGGGCGAAATGACCAGGCACTGGAATACCTTCTCAAATCACTTGAGCAATACCAACTGACCGGAGACACCAATACTCCTGATATGGCAAAATGCTACAATGACCTTGGCATAGTATATTGGAACAATGGTAACAACAACCTGGCTCTTCAATACCATGAAAATGCGCTGAACATTAGAAGTAAACTTGACGAAAAGAATCAAAGTACCGAAAAAGCAGACTCTTACAATAACATTGGGCTGATTTATTCTGATTATGACTTCACAAAAGCAACGGATAATTTTAACAAAGCACTAAATATTTACAAAAAAGTTCTGGGGCAAAATCACCCTAAAGTTTCACTTTGCCTTAACAACCTGGCTCTGGTCAGCGACCGACAAGAAAACTATATTCAAGCTCAACAATACCTAAATGAGGTGTTGAATATTTGGAATAATATATTCGATGGAGACCACCCCAATAAAGCTTTTACTTATTTGAGCATAGGCAGGGTAAACTATCACGAAAAGGAATACGACCTGGCCATCTATAATCTGGAAAAAGCCCTTAAATCATACCTCAACCTATATGGAAACAAGCATCCTGAAGTAGCCAATACATACAATCAATTGGGAGCAGTATTACTGGCTCAGGGAAATTTTGAAGAAGCAATTGACTCATACCAGAAAGCAATATATGCCAATTTATATGACCAGGAATCTACCGATATATATTCAAATCCTGAGTTGAAAAATTACTATAATGCGGATATCCTACTCTATTCATTGCAACAAAAGGCTAAAACACTGGAATCATTACATTACAACAAGACATTGAAAATGAGGGAATTAAAATATTCTCTTTTAACTTTAGAATTAGCCGATCAACTGGTTTCGAGAATAAGAAAAATAAGATTGAGTGAAAAGGACAAACTGAGCCTCAGTGAGAAGGCCTCTGAAATATATGAAGCAGGGGTTCAGATGTGCTTTGAAATGAGTGAAATGAGTATCAACTCAAAATACTATCTGGAAAAAGCTTTTGACTTTGCTGAAAGAAGTAAATCCTCTACCCTGCTATCTGCCATTCAAGACACCAATGCCAAACAATTTTCAGGTATTCCTTCAGAGCTTTTGGAAAAAGAGACCAACCTAAAAAATGACATTGCCTTTTACGAAAGGAAATTAGCTGAAAACAGTGGAGACAATCAGGAAAATATGCTGAGAACCAAACTGCTTACATTGAACGGTGAGTACAACAACTTTATCCAGGAGTTGGAAAAGAATTACCCTAAGTATTACAATCTAAAATTCAACGAAAATCAAATAAGCCTTACCAATCTTCAAAAAGCATTGGACATCCAAACTGCATTTGTCACCCATTTCATTACAGAAGAAAGAGTATATTATTTCTATTGTACTCGTAACAAATTCAAAATCTACAATACTCCAAAAATGGAGAAATTCAACAACTATGTATCAGGATTGAGAAATGCAATAAAATACGACAGTAGAGAGCATTTTATAACAGCAGCGACTGATCTTTACACACAACTATTCCCTGGAAAAATATCAAAAGACATCAAAAACCTGATCATAGTACCTGAAGGAAACCTGGCAACCATTCCATTCGAAGTACTGTTACAAAAAGAAAGCGAAGATAACAGCTTCAACAATTTACCCTACCTTATCAAAAAATACAACATCAGTTACGACAACTCCGCTACGCTTTATGCACAAAGAAAAAAAGAAATAGAAGCATATCAGGGAGAAACTGAAGACATACTATTGGTTGCTCCTATCAATTTCAATCAAGAGTACTATGCTAATACTTCATCGAGTCTAAACGACCTGCCGGGCTCTGAAAATGAAATTAATGAAATCAAATTACTCTTTAAATCCAAGGAACATAGTACTACAGTTCTGTCTGGTGGAGATGCTACGGAGATCAACTTAAAAGACCAGCAATTGCACAAATACAAATACCTGCATTTTGCAACTCATGGTATGGTGGACGAGTCTAAACCGGAACTTTCAAGGATTTTTCTCAGACCTACATACAACGACAAAGAGGACGGTAGTTTATATTCAGGAGAAATCTACAATATCGACATTCATGCTGACCTGGTGTGCCTCAGTGCCTGCCAGACAGGTTTGGGAAAAATATCGAAAGGAGAAGGTATCATTGGCTTGTCCAGGTCATTGTTGTATGCCGGAGCTGAAAACTTAATTGTCTCACTTTGGACAGTTTCAGACAATTCCACATCTCAACTGATGATTGATTTTTATAATAATCATTTGTACAGCAACACTTATAATACTTTTAGCAGCGCACTCAGAAAAGCAAAATTAAAGCTGATAAGTGATGAGCAGTTCAGCAAACCCTATTACTGGGCTCCTTTTATTTTGATAGGAGAATAGTATAAATATCAAAAAAAGAAATATTCAGACTTATTGTTTGTAGCCAAACCTTCTGAGATGACGTTCACTCTTCCTCCAGTTTTCCTCTACTTTCACAAAAGTTTCTAAGAATACTTTTTTACCAAAAAACGCTTCCATTGCTATCCTAGCTTCTGTCCCCATTTTTTTAATTGATTCCCCTCCTTTTCCAATAAGAATCCCCTTTTGTGTTTTTCTTTCCACAAAAATCTCCGCTCTCATTCGGATAATATGCTCTTCTTCTTTGAAAGATTCTATTTCAACTTCGGTGCTGTATGGCACTTCTTGTTTGTAGTTTTCAAAAATTTTTTCCCTGATAATCTCTGCAGCAAAAAACTTTTCGGGTTTGTCTGTCAATGTATCTTCCGGGAAATATGCCGGATGCACCGGAATATGATTCATGACCTGTTTAAGCAACACATCTATATTATCGTTATTAAGAGCTGATACAGCAATGATTTCTTTGTCAGGCATAATTAACTCCCAATAATCGGTTTTGTCCTTTAAACGACTTCCCTCATTCAAGTCCGACTTATTTATCACCAACATCACAGGGGTATCAATTTCATTCAATACATCTATGATTTGTTCATTCTCATATTTATCCATCAAGTCAACCACAAACAATATCAGATCAGCATCTTCCAAAGATTCGTTGACAAACTTCATCATAGACTTGTGAAGCTCATATTCCGGTTCGAGAATGCCAGGCGTGTCTGAGTAGATGATTTGAAAATCATCACTGGTGAGCATGCCCATAATCCTGTGACGGGTAGTTTGAGCTTTGGAGGTAATGATGGACAACTTCTCACCCACCATGGCATTCATCAATGTTGATTTACCTACATTAGGTTTTCCGATAATGCTTACAAAACCAGACCTGAAATTTTCTTTTCCCATTTATTAAAATTAAAAGCCAAAGGTACTTGTTTTTTAAAACTAAGCCTTCTAGTTTTGCATCGCAATTGAAACAAAAATACCAGCATTTACGTTGAAATTGACTATATCGCGGGATGGAGCAGTTGGTAGCTCGTCGGGCTCATAACCCGAAGGTCACTGGTTCGAGTCCAGTTCCCGCTACTAAAAATTAGAGGAGTTGTATTAATTTACACCTCCTTTTTTTGTCGCCAAAGTGTCTAAAATACCAGCCAGCTTTTTGGTCAGGTTGATACGGGTATAATTTTTCACCTTTTCGGACTTTAATGGACTTGTTCCATTCTTGTAATTATCAAATGCTGATTTCAGAAATGATTTGATTTTTTCTTTATCATCAAAAGCATATACTTCTCCTGCATTACACTCCAAGAGCACATCTCTAACATCACTTTCGGGTTCGCCCAAGGTTAGAATTGGTTTTCCTGAAAACATGTATTCGTACATTTTACCAGGTAAAATCCACCTGGCATTTTCGGATTGATTCAATAGCAACAACAACACCGAAGAGGATTCATAATAATCAAACACCTTTTGGTGAGGTATGTAATCCAGGTATGTTACGCAATTGCGCAATTGCTCATTTTGTTGCAGAAAGTCCAATATTGACCCACTTACCATCCCTGCCAATACCAACTCTAACTGACCCTTAAAACCATCTTCTTCTATGCAAAGCTCTTGGAGCGCATCCCACAATGATTCAGGGTTTCTAATTTCATTCAACAAACCTGTATGTACGATTGAGAACCTGACCTTTTCTTGAATAACTCTTCCCATCTGAAAGTCAGCTTCATCTACTCCGTTATTTACCACTTGAACATTTTCAGCAAAATGCTTTTCCTGAAGAGACTGAGCCAATCTATTAGACACAGTTAGTAATACATCACAATTTTGCATCACCTTTTTCTCCATTCGTCTGTGTATAGCATGGGCTATTTTAGATATATTCAATTTTTGAAGCACATCCCAGTCGGACCAGGGATCTCTAAAATCCGCTACCCATTTTACCCCTGTCGATTTTTTCAGCCTTTGACCAATCAAATGTAAACTATGAGGAGGCCCTGTAGTTATCACCACATCTATTTCATTGCCAATTATAATTGACTCCAAAAATTTTGCAGAGGGTTTCACCCAAAAACACCTTGGATCTGGAATGAACAAATTTGCTCTGACCCAAATAGACAGTTTATCGGCTAAAGAAAGTTTAGACTTCTCTATGACTATTCCCTGCTTTACTGTTTTACCTGAAGTTTTAAATATTTTTTTGTAGATACCAAATGGTTCCCAAATAGGAAATCGAATGACTTCCAGGCCAGGGTCAACATCCTTCATCAACGAGTCATCCTGCAAAGAAAAGTCAGGGTTTTCAGGAGTAAAAACTATTGGTTCCCAACCAAACTCGGGCAGGTATTTGACAAACTTTAACCATCGCTGTACTCCCCCTCCTCCACTAGGAGGCCAGTAATATGTAATAACAAGAACTTTTTTCACTCTATGTTTATTTTCACACACAAATAAAAGTCATTTAAAACGGCTCATTAACAAAACTGTATGTTTATTAGCTTATTTTTCTAAAAACGAGTATTTCCTTTTTATTTATTGAAAATAGTTACGTAATCGGCAGGAATTTTATAATTTCGACCTTTCTTAGGAAGGGTTACCAGCTTATTTAAAACCTAAGTTAGAATTAATAAAAGAAGAAACAAAAATGAAAAAGATAGCGGTTTTAACTTCCGGTGGTGATGCCCCTGGTATGAACGCATGTGTGCGGTCAGTCGTCAGGAGTGCATTATACCTCGACTTGGAAGTATATGGTGTAAGGTATGGGTATGACGGGATGATCAAAGGAGACATTCACAAAATGAAATCTTACTCAGTAAGTAACATAATACAACGAGGAGGAACCATCCTCAAATCTGCCAGAAGTAAGGATTTTATGACAAAAGAGGGCCGTAAAAAAGCTTTTGAACAATTAAAATATTACGGCATAGAAGGGTTGGTCACCATAGGAGGTGATGGCACTTTTACCGGAGCTAATATATTTTACCAGGAACATGGGATTCCTGTGATTGGTATTCCTGGTACGATTGATAATGACCTTTACGGTTCTGATTTCACAATAGGATTTGATACAGCAGTAAATACGGCACTGGATGCTATTGACAAAATCAGAGATACTGCCAACTCTCATGACAGGGTGTTTTTCATCGAAGTAATGGGACGTCATAGTGGTTATATTGCCATTCAATGTGGTATTGGTGGTGGTGCTGAACTGATAATGGTACCAGAAACATCCACTACTATCGAGGATGTGATTAATAAGCTCAAAAAAGACAGAGACAGCCAGAAAACATCATCAATCGTAGTAGTAGCTGAAGGCGATGAACAAGGAAACGCTCATGAAATCGCAGAGAAAGTAAAAGTTCACCTGCCTGAAATGGATATGAGAGTTTCTACTCTCGGTCATATTCAGCGTGGTGGAGAGCCTACTGCCAGAGACAGGATTCTTTCTTCAAGATTAGGACTTGCTGCCGTAGAAGGTTTGTTAAATGGTCAAAAGAATGTAATGGCAGGAATTGTTGACAACAAAATTGTATATACCAACCTCAAGGTTGCCATTTCAAAATCCAAACCAATACAGGATGAATTACTAAGGCTTACGGAAATATTGAGTATGTAGCAGTTAGAATTGGAATCAATAAAAAAAAGGGAAGAACTTACATTAGTTCTTCCCTTTTTTATTGAAATCAGGACACTTTACTTACCTAATTTCACCAGATCATAACCTACAGAAATCTGGAAAGTATTATTCTTAACTGAATCAGTGCCTGCATCATTAACTTTGCTTAATCCTTTTACATATCTCAAAGTGAAATTTAATCCAAATGGCAAATCTATACCAGCTCCTACCACGGCAGATAAGTCACTACTTTTAAGTTGATCCTTAATATCTCCATCTGCATCTTCTGCTCCCATCAATACACCAAACTGTGGCCCCAAATGAAAGTTTAATACTGGCACTGGATTAAATCTTAACAAAACAGGGATATTCAGATATTTTGTATCAATACTTTCTTTGATCGTACCTGCGTCAATTTTACTTCCTTGAGCAGAATAGTAGGCTTCAGGCTGAAGACCAATCCCACCAAGTTTAATTCTCGCATAAGCACCAAAATGAAAACCCGTTTTAGTAGCATTATTCTCAATGTCACTCAAAGTGGACATATTCAATCCTCCCTTAATACCCACACCAATTCCCTGGGCACTGGAACCAAAAACTACAAGCAGACACAATGCTGCCAATACACCTAATTTTTTCATAGTTTTAAATTTTAGTTTTAATAATATTCAAATATAGAATTTAATTATTAGAAGAAAAATTTGAACTATTCGAAATAATGAAAGTAAATATCAAAGATTAACCAGCCTTTTCTAAATGACCATTTTGATACAACCGCATCACCTTTCCCAAAGTAAGCCCCTGATAGAGTACAGAGCACACTACAACAACATAAGTCATGGTAACAATTATTTCCTGTCCTTTGAAATCAAACAATGAAAGAGAAACTGCCACAGGCAAACCACCCCTCAATGCTCCCCAAGACAATACTGAAATGGTACCTCCGTCAAATGACCTGTTCATCGACATCAACCTGATAGGAATAAACACGCTCAGCCACCTCGCAAAAAGTACGATATTGATAGCAAAAAAACCAGCAGCAAAATAATTCAATCTCAGAGGGATAACCAGCATCTCAAAGCCTATCAATACAAACAACATAGCTGCCAGAGATTCTTCCATCAATTGCCAAAATTTATAAACATAAGTACCCACCGCACTTTCTCCGTCTTTCTCCCTACCCAAGTTTCCTACAATCAATCCTGACAATACTGCCACCAGCATAGATGACACGGATAAAAAATCCGCTACAAATGAACCTACCATCACTAAAGCAAGGGTAATCAGAACTTCGACCTGAGCATCGTCATTGTCTATGTATTTAAGCACTTTATATCCTATCCAACCAAAAAATATTCCTAACAACAACCCACCTCCCAAATCTCTTAAGAAAATCCAGCTCACCCCACCAATACTCACCGAACCCATCACTACCTCTTCTTTATACACATTGACAAGTACTAGTGCCAAAACAATGGCCACACCACCATTGAGCAATGCTTCTCCTGAAATCTTATTTTCCAATTCTGTAGATAGGCGATGGTTTCTGATCGTTTTAGTTACCGCCACAGGATCTGTTGATGAGATCAAAGCTCCAAAAACCAAACAACCAATATAATGAAGGTCGATGTTCATTAAATCCATCAAAAAATACACGAGTGTACCAATAGCCAAAGTGGAAATCAATACGCCAAAAAATGACAGCACCAAAACTGGAATAAGTTGGTTTCCTAATTTTTTAAAGTCTATGTTTAAAGCCCCGGCAAAAAGCATAAAACTCAATACAAACTGACAAAGAACTTCTTCAAAATCATATTGCTTTACATGTTCTGCAAGGTGAAACTGAGGAAAGAGCAAGCCAAATATCAGCACCAGCAAAGACAAACTCAAAGCCATTATAGTTAAACCAATAGATGAAGGAAGTTTCAGGTAAAAGGTATTTATAAAAATAAATAGTCCTGAAAAAAAGATCAGAATCGCTATAATATCCAGTACAGTCATAACTCTTACTTTAAAAATAAAAAGAACAGGAATCATTCTTATCCTATATTCCAAATGCTAAGTTACATTTAGTACTTAGTCCATAACCTCGGAATAACCATGTAATATTATCTATGTATAAATACTGATGCTTATATCAACTTAAGGTGAGCCGCTTTTTTTATCAACTCTGCAGTATTTTGTACATTAAGCTTTTTCATCATATTTACCCTGTGCGTTTCCACCGTTCGGGCACTTACAAACAAGTGATCTGCTATTTCTTTGGTGGTTTGTCCTTCAGAAACCAACTGAATCACTTCCATTTCCCTATCGGACAATTTTTTATGTGATTCTCCCTCAATAGCCATATTTCCAATCATCAGTTGCGATATTTCACTATTGAAATGTTTTTTTCCAATGGAAACTTCTCGTATTGCGGTGATAAGTTCATTCTCATTGGCATTTTTGATCAGGTATCCAAAAGCTCCATTTCTCACGGCTTTAACCACATATTGACCTTCAGCATGCATGGTCAACACAATGAATTTTACATCGGGATATTTATCCCTGCATTCTTTGATTGCTTCCAGTCCGTTGGTTTCGGGCATAGTGATGTCAATGAGCACAACATGGGCTTTCTTTATATCAAGAATTGAAAACAGTTCCTTAACTGAAGCAGCCTCTCCTACTATATCCAGTTCTTCATTTTTTGACAGTAAAGAAATAATTCCTTCACGAAAAAGCTGGTGGTCATCTACCACAATGATCTTTATCTTACTCATTTGGTTGGTATTTCAATTTCAATTATTGTTCCTTCTTCATTACTTCTTATATCAAACGTGCCATTTGCCAATTTAACACGTTCCTTCATGTTTCTGATTCCATTTCCTTTTGTAGTTTGCTTTTGATCAAAACCCACTCCATTGTCAGATATAAAAAAGCTAATATGCTCATCAAATGCCGTTATTGAAATCTTGATTTCGCTTGCTTTTGAATGTTTAATCGCATTATTCAAGGATTCCTGTGCTATTCTATACAATATAATGTTGATAGAATCGTCAATATCCAACTCACTTGACATGTCGTTTTTGTATAAAATATTCACCGGAGAATTTTCCCTTACCTGATCTATCAGGTTGCCAATGGCCTCTCCTGCTCCAAAGTCAACCAATACACTCGGCATTAGATTGTTAGAAATCCTCCTCACTTCTCCAATGGTTTCATCTAATCGAAGCAAAAGAGATTCTTTTGTAGCAACAGTCAATTCTGCCGCCTGAATATTCATACGAAGTGTAGTCAGCAAAGGTCCAAGCCCATCGTGCATTTCTTTGGATAACCTCGACCGTTCCTTTTCCTCTCCGTTGAGAATAGACCGTTGATTTTCTTTCAACAAGCGTTCTTCATTTTCTTTGTATTCACGAAGCTTATCTTTCATTTGCAAGAGTGCTTCTCCCAGCTTATCTTCATTACTAAGCGGCTGAAATTCTGCCTCAAAATTACCATTTCCGATTTTTCCTGCAAAAACTATAGTTTCACTGAGGGCTTTCACAAGTTTATTGAGTGCTTCAAACATTCTTCCTATTTCATCCTGTCGGTTTTCTTTGGTGGAAACAGTATCTAAAATTCCTCTGGACATAGCAATCAACTTCTTTTCCATCGAAACCACAGGGCTCACAATCATTCGGGAAAGTAAATAAGAAACCACCAGTATAAAGACCAAAATTACCATCAGCATATACAGCAGATTGGTTCTCAATTTCTCCAATGGAAACAACGCTTCTTTATAATTGATTTCACTCAACACAGCCCAGTGAAGACCATTTAATTCTATGTTTTCGTAGGAACTAAAAACCACTGTATCTCTATAATCCGGGATAATATCTTCTCCTGACTCTCCTTGGAAAGCACGTTCTACTCCTTTTGTCTTAACAATAATTTCACGTGGATTTTCTTTAAAAAATCTCGATCTGGTTCTCATTTTAAAATCTTCTCCCACCACGTATGATTCTCCTGTTTGCCCCAAACCAGTTCTCTCCAGGAGAATCTGCTGTACCTCAGGCAATTCGGCAATGGCAATCAGGTACTGATCATTATACTTACCAACAAAACCAATAGTAATCTCCTTTCTAATATCTCCTGGTGTCAAATCAATCAATCTCACTTTTATTTTATCCCTGTTTTCTTCCGGCAAAGTAACTTTGTGATTTAGTATTTTTTCAGGCCATTGATCATACAATGCTACATGACTAAAAAAACCAGAAGGGTCATTTTGCAATAACTCCGGATTATTCAATATCTCTTCAAAAGCGATGAGCCTGTCATTCAACTCACTTCTGATTTTTACTATTTTCAACTGCTTGACGGAAGACAATTGTAACAAAACTCTTTCCTTCAACGCCGTGTCAAACTGAACATAAAACACTGAAGACAAAAGAGCAATGACCACTAATGACAGTGCGATCATTATCAGTGCCAATTTATTTCCAATATTTAATTTATTCAATAGCATTTGTATGCAAAATCAACTTCAAAGAAAAATATCCCGTTGTAAATAAGGGATTTAATTATCACATAATATTGATTTTCAATCAAAAATCCGTATTTATTCGGATTTATAAATATGTAATTTGACATTTTGAACTTATGAGTTCAGTATATTGTACTTCAATATATGGAAACAAATAATCACTCTTTACAACAACAATTACAGATGATAGAAGCAAAATACAATATCCCGTTTTCACCAATTGATCCGGAAATCATTGAGATTATTGAAGATTATATCGCATTAGGAAAACAAGGGAAAGTCCATTTTTTTGATGAAAATGGAAAAGTGAATTTGTCAGAAGGAACTGCTACAAGTATCGTTAAAAATACATACGGAGTTTTTCTTACTATTTCGGATAACAAAGCAGTACGAATAGACAGAATCATCACATTAATGGGAAGGCCTGGAGCTGCTTATGATGAATATGACAGGTATGCCAATGCGTGTCTGGCATGCGAGGACTTAGGTCAATTTGGACATTGAACAATCATTTCCCTTTTATGCCCTTCGGAAAATAATAATGTTCTAACTTCCCCATTTCAGCACCAACATCTTTCCATGAAATGATTTCAAGGTGAATCCCGGCCACTCCGCAAGTAGGAATGTTATAAATATCTCCCCCTGCAATTTCATTCACAAAATCTGTAAGTCCCGGATTGTGTCCAAAAAGCATTGCTGAATCAAATTGATCATCAATCTCACGAATAATCTTGAACCAATCTCTTTTTGAAGCATGGTATAGTTTTTTCTCCTTAATGATTTCTTTTTGAGAAACACCAAACACATTTACAAATTCAAAAGCCGTAGAATAAGCTCTTACTGCATCGCTTGAGATAAAGACATTGGGACTAACAATCCTCTTTTTTACATATTCAGCCATTAGCGGAGCAGTTGATTTGCCTCTTTCATTCAAAGGCCTTTCATGATCCGTAAGGTGAGGAAAATCCCAGCTTGACTTGGCATGGCGGACGATGTAGAGTTCTTTCATATCACTTGGGCATCATTTTATGGAATATAAAAATCAAAGAATTGATTTTTCATACAATTAAAATGACCTAACGGGCATTTGGAATGGCCTATTTTTGAGCAAGGCCGGCAACCTAATGAATTGTTCTCAAAAACAGTAAATTTAGTTCTATATGGATACATTCCAAAATCAGGAACCGTATTGCCCCAAATGCTATATATATCTTTCCCAAATGCTGCTGCAATGTGCATCAAACCTGAGTCATGTGTAAACACTGCAATGGATTTTTTAATAACCGATGCAGACTGATTGAGGTTGAATTTTCCACACCCATTGAAAACAATGGTCTTCTTATTCAGGTCTTTCAAGCCCTTTTCAAAAGATTCATTTTCATTTTTTTTCTCAAAAAAAATTTCAACATAGTCCCCTACAGCACCATCTTCTTTTCCTCCCAGTAATATCACAGGTTTATTGATTTTATCGCAAATCTCAATGATTTTTTCTTTTGGAAGCCGTTTGGTATTAAATTTTGCTCCTATAGCAAACACCACAATATTTCTCCTGTAGTCTTCAGGAAGCCAGTCATCTTCCACCTCATCTTTATGAGGAATAAAGTAGTCGAGACCACCTTGATCCATTTGCACACCCAATGTTTTTGCAGCGTCAACATACCGCTCCACAATGTGTTTATTAGGCATTATGTTGAGTTTAAAGTTAACCAAGAGCCATTTCTGGATATTTAGTTTGTTAAGGCTTCCAACCTTTCCTTTTATTGCATGTTTGATTATAAAGGATTTGAAATTGTTGTGAAGGTCAATAATATAATCAAATCGCTCATTTCTAAGCCGTTTTATAAGTTCATAAATACCATCATCCAGCAAATGGATTTTATCAATATATGGATTTGCTGTCAATATACTTTCATGTTCCACTTTTGTCGCATAATGTATTTCACATTCTGATAATTGATTTTTAATAATACGTATCACAGGAGTTGTCAACACAATATCTCCTATTGATGAAAACCTGATGATTAGTATTTTCTTCCCACTCATCAGGAAAGAATTTTCTCTTTTCTACTTTGAAAAAAATCAGAAATTTCACTTACAGACTTACTGTTAAGGGTCATTTCTTTGGTAAGTCCCCCTTTCCGGCCTGTTAACAAGCCATAATACATGTCCTTGTAGCCTTCCATTGAATGTGCATCTGGATTGATGCTCAATACCACACCTTTCTCCAGTGCGTAATTCACCCATCGCCAATCCATATCGAGTCGATAAGGACTTGCATTGATTTCTATAACCACATTATTCTCAGCACAAGCATTAATAACCTCCTGATGGTCAACAGGATATCCTTCTCTTTCAAGTAGTAACCTGCCTGTCATGTGGCCAAGTATGGTAGTATGTGGATTACGAATAGCGGTCAACAGGCGATTAGTTGCTTTGTTTATATCCATATTGAGGCCGGAATGAACTGAAGCCACGATAAAATCAAAGCCAGCAAGTACCTCATCAGGATAATCCAACGAACCATCAGCCAAAATATCTGATTCAATACCAGAAAAAACTCTAAATGGAGCAAGTTCAATATTCAATTTCCTAATTTCCTCTTGTTGTTCTTTAACAGTGTATTCATAAAGACCGTTGGCATAGACTGCCGTCTGGCTGTGGTCCGATATACCGAGGTATTCATAACCGAGCACCTTGCAATGTTCCGCCATTTGTCTCAAAGTATGTTTTCCATCACTGTAGGTTGAGTGATTGTGTAGGATTCCTTTGAGGTCGCTCATTTCCACCAGCTTTGGAAGTTCTTTTTTCTCAGCCAATTGTATTTCAAATGTCCCTTCCCGCATTTCAGGCTCTATGTATTGTAGCCCCTGAGATTCATAGATTTCCGCTTCCGAGTTACCATTCATTGACAGCAAAGCTTGTTTAAGGGTAGTTCCATTACTCAAATTGGCATTCAGATGTCTAATGGATCCGGTAGTTTTCAGCAATATTTTATCAAACTCCTGAAGCTTGCACAGTTTGATTTTCACCTTTGCCTTAGTCTCTTTATGATAACCAACCCAGGTAAATGGCCCTGATTGCATCTCTGTTTCCGCCAAACTGTCCATTTCCGAAATCACTCTTCTCACTTCATCAAAATCATCATTTCCAACCAATAGATCTAAATATGAAATAATATCCACTCGCCTTCTTAAAGCCCCTGTCTCGGACACCCTGGCATTTGGCAGACTCATTTGAACTTGTTCCAAAATTGACTTAAAAGCAGGCTCAATATTGGCATATCTGAACATACCTCTGGTGCTGATTTTGAATTCTATGGCTTTTATCAGGGTCTCCTGAGTTTTTTCAGCGAACCCTTTGATAGTAGCTACCTTTCCCTGACGACATAATACCAACAATTCATCAAGGGATTCAGCCCCTCCTTCTTTCCAAAGCAGGGCAATCTTCTTTGGCCCGAAACCCGAGAGTCCTAACATTTCTATTACTCCTTCCGGAGTTTTCTCCAGCAGTTCATCCAGTTTATCAAAGCTCCCCCTTTCGACTATACTTACAATTTTCTCTGCTGTGCTCTTTCCAATCCCTTCAATTTTCAACAGCTCAGCTAGCGGAACCTGACTTAATTCTACATCGAGGATTTTAATAGATTCTACTGTCTTTTGATAGGCTTTTACCTTAAAATCATTTTCACCATGCAGCTCCATCAATTTGGCTGTTAATTTGATTTTTTTGGCTATATAGGAATTGTTGATCATTGACTATGTCCTTTATTTATTATAAAATAATAATCTGGTACTTAAAATTATTTCAAACCAGCTTGCTTTAATATACTATTAAAAGTTCCTTTAGGTAAATCTTTTTTTGGATGTGGAACAATGGTTCTTTTGCCATTCTGATGTTTGTATATATGATGACTTCCCTTAATTCGATCCAATACAAACCCAGCTTTTTGTAGTTTTTTAATTAACTCTTTAGAGCTGTAATTAGACATGATCTACTTGAAGATTTAGCTCTAACAAGTTTTCATCTGATGGGATTGGTAACCCGTCTGCATTCAATGATTCTATATACAGTTCAATTGCCTCCTTCGCATTTTTTCTAGCCATTGCCAGATTTTCACCATAAGTGATACAGCCCTCTAAACTTGGCACCATTACTGTAAACCCTCCTTCCGGCTCTTCTCTCAATAAGATTTTATAATTCATAGCAAACAAATATTTACTTCTGTCTCAAAAATATTATTTATCATATTTGTAATACGCAGCTAGATATATTGCTTTTAATATTTCGGGCACATTCCGTTTTATTATGCCTACCCTTCTTATTCTAACATTAAAAGCAAAATATCATTTAAACCACTAGAAGTAAAGTTAAATCAAAAAAACTCTACAATTATTTTTTTTCAAAACTTAAAAGCTGCTCAGCCACATATTCAATCTTAGATTTTTTCAACTCAGGAAACAAAGGCAAAGAAAGGCCATTTTGTGCCAAAGCAATAGCAATGGGGTAATCGGCTATATTTTCATTGGCGATATACGGAGGCAGTAACGGAAGGGCATTTGGGTAATGAATCTGAGTAGCTACTCCTCTTTTTTGCAACTCCGTTTTAACCTCATCTCTGTCCTCAATATTGATAACATACAAATGGAATACATGTTTGGAATCGTCCATCACAGGTAAAGTAATGTTCAATTCACGCAAACACTCATTGTAATATTTCGCTTTTTCAATCCTTTGAGCTGTCCATTCATCAATGTATTTAAGTTTTACCTGAAGAATAGCTGCCTGCAATGTATCCAGTCGGCTATTTCGACCTGTCATCTGATGGTTGTGTTTGGAAAGTTGACCATGATTGGCTATCATACGGCACTTTTCTGCCAGATCCCCATTGTTAGAAACGATACATCCGGCATCTCCATAAGCACCCAGATTTTTTCCAGGATAAAAACTAAAAGTTGCTGCATCACCAAAAGTACTGATTTTCTGTCCTCTAAATTCCGCTCCATGTGCCTGAGCACAATCTTCAATCACTTTCAGATCGAATTCATTTGCAACAGCCATTATTTCAGACATTTCAGCAGCTTTCCCATATAAATGCACAGGGATTATAGCTTTGGTTCTGTCTGTAATTTTACTTCGAATTTTAACCGGATCAATGGTAAACTTTTCTGGAAGTACATCCGCAAAAACAGGCGTTGCGCCCACTGTATTTACAGCTTCGGCAGTAGAAATCCACGACATTGCCGGTACTATCACCTCATCACCAACTCCAATATCCAGGGACTGAAGTACAATTTCGATAGCATCCGTCCCATTGGCACAACTCACACAGTGCTGAACTCCCAGGTAACCGCTAAAGGATTGCTCAAATTCCCTGACAATAGGGCCTCCAATAAATGAGGTATTCTCCAAAACATCCTGAATTGCTTTGTCAATTTCTTGTTTTATTGAGTGATACTGGGATTTGAGGTCAACGAAAGGAACAATCATGTACAAGTGGACTTTGTTGTTGTAATACTATTTTTGAAAAGCCAAAATTAAAACAAATTGAGAATGCTATTTTCAATTGTTAGAAAATAGATTTCAACGCCCTAATCTTCTTGCCGGGTTTCCTGCATACGTTCCCGGTTGGGTAATGTCTTTTGTAACTACTGCGCCAGCACCTATTACTACATTGTCGCAAATAGAAACAGGCAGAATAGTTGCATTTGATCCGATTGAGACATTGTTTCCAATTTTAGTCGCTTTCCAAAGGTCCTTATTTCCCCCGGCTGGTTTTCCTTCCGTAAAGGCATCATTGATAAACATAACTCCATGTCCAACAAAACACTCGTCACCAAAAACCACCCATTCACAAACAAAAGAGTGTGATTGGATTTTGCATTTTTTTCCAATCGTTACATTTTTCTGAATTTCCACGAAAGGCCCGATAAATGTATCTTCACCTATTGTACAACCATATAGGTTTACTGGCTCAACTACAGTAACATTGGCACCAAATTGTACATCAACAATTCCGGACTTTATGACTTTAGGATTCATTGCTTACTTTTTTCCTGAGCATTTTTATAAATCATTTCGATTGCTTCTATGGATTTAATTCCCTCTTCACCTTCTACAATATCAGATTTTATTCCATTCAGGTCTTTCACGATCTCATCCACCACCTTATGATGATTGGAACTTGTCCCCTGATACTTGCCATAATTGTTAGGAAGGTCAGCAAAATTGATATTGTTGGGTAACGGATAAGATTGTACATCCCAATAATCAATCTTATTAAGGTATGCTCCTCCTATTTTCACTGTTCCTTTTTCTCCAATAATAGTGATACTACCTTCAAAATTTCTATTATAAACACAGGTAGTCCAGGTAATGGAACCCTGAACACCTGAAGAAAAATCCATTACCGCATTGCCACAGTCCTCTACTTCTATTTGCTGCATCTTAGTATCAACCATTGCTTTCGCTTCAATCACATCACCAAACCACCAGATCAGTAAATCAATAAAGTGGCTTGCCTGAGTAAAAAGAGCCCCTCCTTCTTTTTCCTTGTATCCTCTCCAATCAGAATCAGAATAATATTCGGAGTTTCTATTCCAATATACATTGCACTGAACCATGTAGATTTTACCCAACCGCCCATTGTCCAATGCCTCTTTTGTCAAGGTTATTGGCACATTAAAACGGTTTTGTTTCATTACATAGAGCCTTCTGTTCACTTCCTTGGAAACCTTTATCATTTCCATTGAATCTTTTACATTCAATGCCATAGGCTTTTCAACTAACACATGCTTCCCTCTTCTTAAGGCTTCTATCGCCATTTCTTTATGCAAAAAATGAGGTGTACATACGCTAACAAGATCAACTTCAGGCATATTTATTATATCGTAAAACATATTGGTAACCATGAACAGGTTACCATATTTATCGTCTATATCTTGTCCTTTTCGAATATCTTCATCGCATAAAGCGATAATCTTTGTTTGAGGATTAGCATCAAAAACTGCTACATGACGCTTTCCAATATTTCCACACCCAACTATTGCTGTTCTTATCATTTTATATCTTTAAAAAGAATTGCCACAAGATTATTCAATTGTTGACGAAAATGGAAATCTAACCAACCTAATCCAATACAATCTACCCGAGACTTCTTTGATTAAATACTTACTGACAACTATGAATATTATTTTATTATTAAAGGAACGAATTATGACCAACCTTGATAGGTTGATACTCGTAAATATTTTAGCTTTAACCTAAACAATTCACTAACATTATCGACTTAAAAACAATACAGCAAGCCCCTTCACAAGAAGTTATTCAATATTTAAGGAATAAATTTCAAGAAGTACGAAAGCAAAGTACACATATTTGCAGCCCACTTAAAACTGAAGATTATGTGGTACAACCGATCATTGATGTAAGCCCTCCTAAATGGCACCTGGGGCATACTACATGGTTTTTTGAAACATTTATCCTTGCTCCCAACAAAGTTAATTACCGGGTATTTGACAAAACTTACGGTTATGTTTTTAACAGTTACTACGAAACGGTCGGCAACAGGGTATTACGTACAGATCGTGGAAATCTGACCCGTCCGAGTGTAGAAGATATATTTAAATACAGAAGATACGTTGATGAGCATTTACTGGAGTTTTTGGACAAGTTGGACAATTGTCCTCAAAAATTGCTCAACCTGATAGAATTGGGACTACAGCACGAACAACAACATCAGGAACTATTGTTATATGATATAAAATATATACTAGGGCACAATCCATTATTTCCAATATACAAACAGGCAACCAAGCATATTGATATTTCAGAAATCAATCCTCAACAATTTCTGGAAGTAAATTCCGGTAATTACCAAATCGGAAATAATTCATGTGAGTTTCACTTTGACAATGAAGAAGGAGAACACACGATTTATTTACACGACTATGCTATCTCCGATCGTCTGGTGAGCAATGGAGAATATCTTGAATTTATGGAAAGTGGTGGTTACCAGTCGTTTCAACACTGGCTGTCAGATGGATGGGCTTGGGTGAAAGAAAATAAAAAAGAATCGCCGCTTTACTGGCACAAAATTGATGGTAAATGGAACTATTATACTCTAAATGGACTTAAAGAACTGGAACTGAACGAACCAGTAGCCCATATCAGTATGTATGAAGCAGATGCTTACGCCAGGTGGAAAGGCATGAGGCTTCCTACAGAGTATGAATGGGAAATCGCATGTAAAAAACATCAACCCGGTCAGTTAGAAAATTCAAATTTTGTGGAAAAAGAACACCTAAAACCATACTACACTCTCAACAATTATCAATTTTATGGAGACCTGTGGGAATGGACAAATTCTGCGTATCTACCTTATCCATACTTCAAAGCAAGTTCCGGAGCTATCGGAGAATACAACGGGAAATTTATGATCAATCAAATGGTGCTAAGAGGTGGATCATACGCCACTCCGAAGAATCATATTCGTGCCACTTACAGGAATTTTTTCTCTCCTCATTTGCAATGGCTCTTTTCAGGAATCAGGCTGGCCAAACATCTAACCTAAACGGACTTAGTAATGAATGTAACCAATAAAGAGTTCTTAGCAGATGTGCTGTCAGGGTTGTCAGCAGAACCCAAAACATTGTCTTCAAAATACTTTTATGACAAAAAAGGAGATGAATTATTTCAGCAGATAATGGACTTGGAAGAATATTATCTTACCAAAGCCGAATATGAAATTTTCAAAACCTACAAAAGCAAAATTCTTGACATCTTTACATCCGGAACAAAAGAATTCAGGCTCATAGAATTTGGTGCCGGAGATGGGTACAAAACAAAAGTATTGCTTGAACACTTCATTGAGTCTGAAACAACTTTTGAATACAAACCCATAGACATTTCCCAAAATGCAATAGACAAACTAAAAACAGACCTGAATGGCAACATTCCAAAGTTAAACATCACTGCGGAACAAGGAGATTATTTTCAAGTATTGAAAAGATTGCCAAAGATCAATCATAAAAAGAATGTCATTCTGTTTTTAGGATCAAACATCGGAAATTTTACTCTTCCAGAAGTTGAGTCATTCTTAATTGCTATAAGAAATAAAATATTCAAAAATGATTTGCTTTTTCTCGGCTTGGATTTAAAAAAGAATCCTGATAAAATACTCAGGGCTTACAATGATAGCGACGGAGTTACCAGAGATTTCAACTTAAACCTCTTGAGCAGAATAAACCGGGAACTCAACGCCAATTTTGACATTGATACTTTCGAACACTATGCGGCATACAATCCTGTAAACGGCGAATGCATCAGTACATTGATTTCAACCAAACAACAAGAAGTGACAGTTGATAATCAAAAGTTCTTTTTCGAACAGTGGGAACCAATCCATACTGAGATTTCCAGAAAATTTTCCCTCAAACAAATAGAAAAACTCGCTGCAAAATGTGGTTTTACAATTGAAAAAAACCTCATAGACAAAAATGAATATTTTGTAGATTCTATTTGGAAAGCAGTATAAAATCAGATTACGCTTTTTACTACCTCTAACATATCGTCTGTAAAATCCAGGTGGGTAACAAAACGAATATCATTTTGCCCGAAAGAAACTCCGAGAATTCCTTTTGATTTCAATTCTTCCAAAAGTCTTTCCTTGCCATAATTGGGATCAACAGAAATAATAACAATATTGGTATCTACAGGTATAATTCCTGTGACATAACTTTTTGATTCAAATAAGTTAGCCAGTTGCTTAGCTCTCTGATGATCGTCCTTTAATCTTTCTATGTGATAATCCAAGGCATAAATGGCAGCAGCAGCCAAATAACCTGACTGTCTCATAGCTCCTCCAAATACTTTGCGTACCCTTTTTGCTTTTTTAATTGCAGCTTCAGAACCCAGAATAGCTGATCCTACGGGTGCCCCTAATCCCTTGGAAAAACAAACCGAAATGGTATCGAAATATTGACCATATTCCTCAGATAAATCCCTCGTTTCTGTCAAGGCATTAAATATTCTGGCTCCATCAAGATGCATTTTCAATTTATTCGATTTAGCCGTATGACTAATCTCACTAATGGCTTTTAAGTCATAATACGATCCTCCACCTTTATTGACAGTATTTTCCAGAGCAACTAAGCTGGTCTGTGCAAAATGAAAATCATCAGGGTTGATATTATTCAATATATCAGATGTAGAAATTATTCCCCTGTCTCCATCCAACAACCTCATGGATACCATAGAATTATAGGCTGCCCCTCCCCCTTCATAATTATAGATATGAGAGTGCTTATGACAAATAATCTCATCTTGAGGTTCTGTGTTTATTCTAAGGGCTATCTGATTGGCCATAGTACCAGATGGACAGAACAGCGCAGCTTCCATACCAAACAAACATGCAATTTTATTTTCAAGCTCAATTACAGTTGGGTCTTCACCGAATACATCATCTCCCACTCTGGCATCAAACATAAACTCCTTCATCTGCAAAGTAGGTTTGGCAACCGTATCGCTTCTTAGGTCTATTTTCATTTGTTACCAGATTTACTATCCAGACCTTTTTGAATGACATCAAACACATCATCTCGAAAATCCTTCAAAGTCTCCAAAGAGTAATTCACCGGATCTATTGGTGCATGAAAAACAATTCTACATTTTCGTCTATGAATGAAATATTTTCCATCTTCCGGGAAAATATGCCAGTTGTCAGCAAAAGAAACCGGCATCAATTGCACACCTGTTTCCACAGCCATACGAAATGGACCTTCTTTAAAACTAGCCATTTTGGGAGGTTCCGTGGATCGGATGCCACCTTCAGGAAATATTGCAAGTGAAAATCCATCAATAAGTGAGTCAATGCTTTTCTTATATGTATCGTATTTGCTCCTCACTTTATCTCTATCTACAGTGATGTGAAACCTTTTAAACATATACCCAAAAAACGGAATCTTAGAAATTGAAATTTTGCCTACATACTTAAAAGGAACTGGTGCAAATGGCATAATTGCCACATCGAGAAATGAAAAATGATTGGCGCAAAGTATGTAATTTTTACTCTTATCAAAATTAATCTCACCTTCAATTTCAACAGGCATACCAATCAAAAAGAAATAAACTCTTGCCCAATAATGATTGATTATCAAACCCAATTTTGGCTTATTAAACCAATCAGCAAACAAATAAACAGGTAAAACAATCAAAAAAGTCAACACAAAAATCAGTACAGCATATATTGAGTAAACTCTTTTTAACAGGGTCATTAAAAAATTGGATTTAGTATTGACTGGATAACTCAAACTTATTCGTTCGTTTGTTTTCTAAAACGTAAAATACAAAAGTAAAATGTCATTATGACAAATGGAATTCCAAATAACTTAATGTGAGTACATTCTTGATCAAGATGTAAATTACTCTCCTGCGAAGATGTGAAAAATTGCTACCATATCTACCTGGCAATATTCAAGCATTCTTTGTTGTATTGATAAGATAACTTATGCAAACCAATAGTTTCAAAAACTTGCTACACACCAAAAAGTTTAAAACAACCTCTTATCGATTAGATGGCTGTGGACTTACAACAAAAAACCGGACAAAAAGTTAAGCGCATATTGAACAATTAATTTTCCCATATTGTTCGGGGGTTTTATACCCTAGATATGAGTGTTTTCTTTTACGGTTGTACCAGATTTCTATAAACTCAAACACAT
>NZ_JBDKWG010000114.1:0-72505 GCF_040151475.1 Reichenbachiella sp. MALMAid0571
ACCTCAGCACTTTCTACCTCAGCACTTTCTACCTCAGCACTTTCTACCTCAGCACTTTCTACCTCAGCACTTTCTACCTCAGCACTTTCTACCTCAGCACTTTCTACCTCAGCACTTTTCGAATTTTTTTCTATATCTGAATCCTCCAAAAAAGCACGAGCCATTTCGGCGACTGATTTTTTTTGATTGTTCTCCTCTAGATCACTATTCAATGAAGAAGATTCATTTGATTCAGGGGAATCCTGAACAGATTCTACCTGAGAAGTTACATTAGTTTCCTCGGTAGCGGGCTTTTTCTCATCACTCATAATATGCAAATAACACTTTTATCTATACAAATCTACTCATTTTTAAGGATTCAGTTCAATCTTGGGTCTTCGGGATAATTTGAAAACATTTTAAACTTGCCTCCAAGTTCTTTTAGAGCCTCTTTCCATAATTTTTCAGGGTCTAAATCGAATAGTTTTTCAGCGGTAGGTTGCTTATATACTATCCATGATTTGGCTTTGAGTTCATTTTCCAACTGTCCTTCTGACCAACCTGAGTAGCCCAGAAAAAACCGATAATCTGCTACATTTAGTTGTTTGGTGTTGATCAATGAAAGTAAGCGTTCAAAATCTCCTCCCCAATAAATCCCATTAACGATCTCCTTGCCCGATTCCATTTGATCCGGAGCACGATGGATGAAATGGAGGGTATCTTGTTGTACCGGCCCACCTATAAATAGTTTTTCAGAAAAGTCAGCACCACCTTCTATTACCTCCTGAAACTCTACAGTGGATTGTTTGTTGAGCACAAAACCAAATGAACCATGTTCGTCATGTTCGCAAAGTAGAATCACCGTTCTCTCAAAGTTGGGATCTGGAAGAAAGGGCTCGGAAATGAGTAAATCTCCCCGCTCTGCTTTGAATTCGTTTTTTGGTAAAAAGTAGTCCATTTTTCACTTTATTTAATGCAACGCCGGAGTTATGGGCATTTTTGAAATAATTTCACCTTCCAATTCATTGAGCTCTACCAGCCTGTCATACACCTCTTTTTCCTCAAAATAATTTAGTGCCATTTGTACGAATATTTCACCATGTTTGGCCTCTGATGCCCACAGGTCGTGGTAAAATTTTTTTAACTCCACATCTTCAAGATTTTCATATACAAGCCTGAATCTTTCTGCTCCTCTGTTTTCCACTACTGAAGCCAGCAATAACCTGTCCATGAATCGCTCCAATCTGCCACTTCTGCACTTTTGAACAAGCTGTGCTACATAATGGTCTTTTCCAATCTCATGTGGGAGAATTAGGCCTCTTTTCTCCATAATTTGATATACAGACCTGAAATGTTCCAATTCTTCAACAGCCGTGTCTATGAGCAGTGGTATTATTTCTACCCTGTCCGGAAATTTGGCTACAAAACTCATGGCCATGGCGGATGCTTTTCGTTCGCAATTGGCATGGTCTTTCAAAAAAGAGTCAAAGTCGGACATTACTGCGTTGATCCATGCAGGGGAGCTTTCATAACATAGCGGTACTCGTAGTTGCATTTAGTTTGTTTTGATTGGTAACAATTTATTGAAAAAAATCCCTTGTTTACAGGGAACTCAACTACATATTTAATCAATTAATTGATATTTGTAGAATAAAAGTAAAAGATTCAAAAAAGATAATCCGGGTTATGGCTAGCAAGCAAATAGGATCAATAAGAAAAGAATATGGGATTGGGGAATTGAGCAAAGAGAATGTGAATTCCGATCCAATCGTACAATTTGAAAGTTGGTTTAAAGAGGCTTATGAACGAGAGGGAGAAGAGGCAAATGCTACTACGCTTTCTACTATCGGTCTCGACGGACATCCTGAAGGAAGGATTGTTTTGTTGAAATTTTATTCTGAGGATGGCTTTGCATTTTATACTAATTACAACAGCATGAAAGGGCAGGAGCTTGAAAATCATGCTTATGCTTCTCTCACATTTCATTGGAAAACACTGGAAAGACAAGTGAGAATCCGTGGAACAGTAGAAAAAACAGATCCTATTATTTCTGATGACTATTTTGATTCCAGGCCCAGAGAAAGCAGGATAGGAGCCTGGACATCACCACAGAGCCAGGAAATTGCAGATCGAAGTGTACTGGAAGAGAATGAACTTTTTTATAAAAATAAATTTCAAGGACAAGAGTGTATTCCCCGGCCTCCACATTGGGGTGGTTTTATAATAAACCCTCAAAAGATAGAGTTTTGGCAGGGGCGTGCAAGCCGGTTGCACGATAGAATTGTTTATCAGTTGGAAGGATCGGACTGGAAAATAAAGCGTTTGGCTCCTTGATAAAAGACCCCAATATATACCTCACTCGCTATGCCTATCCAAAGTTCTATTTGGATTATGAACCTGATGCCACAACAGAGCTAATAGTAGTCTTACCGTGTCATAACGAATCTGAGTTGCTCATTTCATTGGCTGCCATTGATGATTGTGATAGCCAGTACCCTGTAGAAATTATAGTGGTAATCAATGCCGCTGAAGATGCTCCGGAGGAAGTGAAACAGCAAAACATTAATACTTATAATGCTGTCATTGAATGGCAAAGGGGTAAAAAAGAGTTAAATAAGAATTTTCATTTCATATTGGAAAATGACCTGCCTAAAAAACATGCCGGAGTAGGGCTCGCCAGGAAAATAGGAATGGATGAGGCTGTTCGTATGTTTGAGGCAATTGACAAACCAAATGGAGTGATCTTGTGCTTTGATGCGGACTGCACGTGTGAGCAAAACCTGCTGACAGAAGTAAGTAATTTTTTTAAGGAAAACCCTTCTTCACCGGGTTGCTCGATCAATTTTGAACATCCTCTGGAAGGGGAATTACCGGAGCAAGTATATAAAGCGATTACTTTCTATGAAATGCACCTGAGGTATTATGTAGATGCACTGAAGTATGCTGTATTTCCTTATGCTTTTCAAACGATAGGTTCGAGTATGGCTGTTCGTTCTGCGGCTTACCAAAAACAAGGCGGAATGAACCGGAGAAAAGCCGGAGAAGATTTTTACTTTCTACATAAAATCATTCCTTTGGGAGATTTTGGTGAGGTAAATACTACCACGATATACCCTTCTCCAAGAGCATCAGACAGAGTACCTTTTGGTACGGGGCGAGCAGTAGGAGAGTGGTTGTCAGGCGATCAGCGTGAATACCTGACCTACAATCATCAGATTTTTGAAGACCTTAAAAATTTTCTTGCACAGGTTGACTCTTATTTTAGAATCAATCACAAGGACATACAAAAACAGGTCGGGCATTTGTCTGAGAGTATTCGAGAGTTTTTGACTATTTCTGATTTTGATCAAAAAATAGCGGAAGTCAAAAGCCAGTCAACGAATATTGACACCTTTAGAAAACGGTTTTATCAGTGGTTTGATGGGTTTCGGGTATTGAAGTACGTCCATTTTGCACGAGATCATTATTATCCCAATATTTCTACTTCGGAGGCAGTAAAGTGGCTATTTCAAAAATATAACTTAGAAGCCTATCATGAACCAAAAGAGATGCTTTTGGAATTGCGGCGAGCAGACAAATCAAAAATTTGGTAGGTACGATCTGGAATTGATTTCATCAAAGTTGCTTCTCTGAAGAGTATTGACTAACATTAAAAGATCAACTAAACATTCTTCTAATGATCTATCGCTTTGCTTTTTTCTGTCTGGTTTTCTTTTTTATGATGATAAGCCATTTGACCTACAGTCAGGCAGGTGAAGATTCCGAACCTTTGAGGGTTGGAATAGCCGGACTGTCGCACTCTCATGTGCGTGGGATTTTGAACAGACCTGATAAGGGAGATATTGAAATAGTGGGAATAGTAGAATCAGACATGGATCTGGCTAAGAGGTATTCTGATCGGTATGGCTACTCAATGGATATAGTCTATGCCAGTTTGGAGGAAATGCTGGACGCTATCAAACCTGAGGCTGTTTTGGCATTTAATTCTATCTATGAACATTTGGCAGTGGTGCAGGCTTGTGCTCCGAGAGACATTCATGTGATGGTGGAAAAACCGCTTGCTGTGAATTTGCAGCATGCACAGGAGATGGAAAAATTGGCCAGGCAGCATAAAATTCATTTGTTGACAAATTTTGAAACCACCTGGTATTCTACCAATCACAAGGCATACGAAATGGTAGAGAATGGTGCCATTGGTAAGGTTCGTAAGGTAGTAGTGAGAGATGGGCATGAAGGGCCGATGGAAATAGGTGTGAATCAGGAATTTTTAGACTGGCTTACCGATCCCATTTTGAATGGTGGTGGAGCAATCATTGATTTTGGTTGTTATGGTGCAAATCTGATAACGTGGCTGATGAAAGGAGAAAAACCTGTCTCTGTTTACGCATTGACCAAGCAATTGAAGCCTGACATATATCCCAAAGTGGATGATGAGGCCACCATTATAGTGAATTATCCTGAGGCACAAGGGATTATTCAGGCTTCCTGGAACTGGCCGTTTTCCAGAAAGGACATGGATGTATTTGGACAAACAGGCTACATCTCAGCAGACAATAAATACAATATGAGGTTTAAGCTGGCAGCAAAAGTGCCGGAAAAGTCTTTGGTCTTGGAAAAGAGGGAAGACCCTTACAACGACCCATTTGCCTATCTATCAGGTATTGTCAGGGGTAGGATTCAAGCTGACGCCAACAGCCTGTCTTCGTTGGAAAACAACATGATAGTGGTTGAAATACTAGATGCTGCTGTCCGTAGTTCTAAGAGTGGCAAAGAAGTGAAGTTGAAGTGATTTAGAAAGGATTCCCAATTTTGTCGCAGCAAACAAATATATTTAGGTTGTGAACTTGGTGTTTTCTAAAATTATTTTTCATATAAAGCCTGACCTTGAGAAATGGCTGGTAACTCTGCTTACCGGGCTATTCTTGTTTGTTGTGCTGTATGTATATAGGGCATACAATATAGATCAAATTCCCGCTTATTCTGGTCATGGTTTGTTTTTCAGGGCAGTTGCGTATGCTGCTGCCACTTCAGTATTGTTTTATTTGTTTGAATTTCATGTTTGTCCATTTTTTGGAGTCAATACCATTAAAAAGCGAATATTATGGACAACAGGAATAGTCGTTGTTGGGATCAATATATCCTTTTTACTATACAATTATTTTTGGAATTGGGCAGAATTGCGTTGGAGTAGTTATGGCAAGTTTTACTATGAATACCCTTTGATTGTCATATTTCCTATTGTTATTGCCCGGCTAATTGGTAATAAAACGAAGCAACCTGACAATCATATTTTATTTACTTCGGAGAATGAAAAAAAACATTTCAGTATTAAACCTGAGCATTTGCTTTATTTACAATCCTTTGACAATTATGTAGAAATCCACTATACTGCCAATGGTGAAGTTAAGAAACAGCTACTCCGTACCAGTTTGAAGCATATTGAGCAAAAACACCTTCCTAATCCCTGTTTAGTAAGATGTCATCGAAGTTACATTGTCAACCCAAATAATATAGATTGCATTGTGAAAGGCAATAAAATGATTCAACTCCGGATAAAGGATATTGAGATTCCGGTTTCAAATAAATATTCCTCCAACTTTATATGAATGGATTTCACCCCTTATTTGGAAAATTCACCCCAAAAAGGTTCAAAATCATAATTTATGATATTATAAAGTTTTTTTTGCATGGAGAATAAATAACTGCAATTGATGAAGTACTGCATTTTCTGGCTTTCCATATTGGTATTACTTATAGCTTCATGTGGAAGGAAGAAAGATGAAATCCAGAGTGGTATTACTCAGCTATTAGATAGCCTTCTAGTGACTGAACATGAATTCAATCGATTTAATGGAACGGTTGTAGTAGGTAACAATGATTCTATCATTTATAGTAAAGCTTTGGGTATTGCGAACAGAGTCTGGAATATTCCATTGCAACCAGATCATCGTTTTGATATTTGCTCTATCAATAAATCATTTGTTGCTGCACTGGTATTAATGGCAGTGGAAGAAAGCAGAATAGCACTTGATGACAGGCTGGTGGATGTATTAAGTGCGTATGGTTACAATAGTATGTTTGGTGAGCAAATAACTATTCATCAGATGCTAACACATACTTCAGGGTTGCCGGATTATGATGGTGTCAATGATAAACTTTCTGCAAATGAGTTTAGATCTTTCAAAAGATTACACTTTTCCAATCATGAGTATGCAAATTTCATCAGTGAACTAAAGCCGGTAAATCAACCGGGAAAGCAATTTTATTACAGCAATTTTGGTTACCATTTACTTATTATTTTGCTTGAAGAAATATATCAACTTCCTTTTTCACAATTGCTGGATGAGAAAATATGCAAGCCTTTGAGCCTGAAGCATACTTTTAGCACTGATTCCAACCAGGATGTAAATTCCAATGTGGCAGAAGCCTACAATTATGATAAACAAGCAAATGTTTGGTACCGTAATGAATTTATTGATCTGACTTTGGGTAGGCGAATTTTTTCTTCGACATTAGATTTATACAAATGGGGAAAAGCCATGGGTGACAATTCTCTGTTGAGTGAAAAATCGAGAGCAATCATGCAAAGCAATCATTTATCGGGTATTACTGAAAGTATTTCTTATGGCTATGGATGGGTTGTTTTTGATGGAAAGAGAACCTATAAAATGGGAGATCTTAAGATTGAAAAAAAATATATCATACATGGTGGCAACACCGAAGGTTTTAAATCCATGCTGGTCAATATAGAAAGAGGTGAATTTATTGTTGCAATATTGATGAATACAGGAAATCAAACCGACGAAATTAATCTTACACAAAAAATTGTTCAAACCTTAACTAATAAATAAAATGATAAGAATTACTTATTGCCTGTTGTCTATACTTCTGATTTTCACTTCTTGCGCTTTCAGAGAAAGTTTGGATAAAAAAATACTTGGAAAATGGACTATGCACAAGGTATATGACGGAGACGAAGATGTTACGTCTAAACACAATCCTGAGAATAACAGATGGATAAAATTCAATAGAAATGGATCTTATGAAAGTGGTGGCGATCCCTACGGATATAATGATGGAAATTGGGAATTGGACAATGAAAAATCAATACTTTTTTTGGATAGTAAAATAGATGATGACGATAGTGAATGGAAAATCAGTTTTACTGACAGTAGCACTGTTTGGACTGGAATAGGCACTCCAAGGCAAGAGAATTTCAAATTAATCCATAAGAGATAAAAGTATCTTTAGTCCTTTTTCCGGTATTTTAAGCGATTTTTCAATTGTATTGGATGAGTTGTAAATGCCAAAAGTGTTAAAAAAAGAGGCTGTCTCAGAAGTCAAATAATTCCCAGATTCCCAGATTCTTGACTGCCGTTAGTCAGATATTCTGGAATATGTCCTAGAAACAGCTATTGCTGCATTTCCAAAGGGATGCCGGAACACCTGCCTGAAGTCAGGAGTCCGGCAACTGTTTAACCCTTTTGAGACAGCTTTTTTTAAAATCATTCTCTGAATTTTTACTTAGCTATGGCAGCTCTGCAAAATTCCAGACATTTTTTGGTCTCTTTCACTGCGTCAGAATCATCTGGAATGGTATATTCTACTTCTATATCACAATTGATCGCATACTTATTATCCCTGATCAATTGTAAAATATCTCCCAACGGTGTTTCTCCGTCACCCCAGTTTCTGTTTTGATTTGGGTCGCTGTTGTTTTTGCCTGTTTTGTCTTTCATGTGAATGCTCACAATTCTTTTGTTGAGCCTCTCGATTACTTCATTGGGATGTTTTCCGGTAGAACCGTAGTAATGCCCCACATCTAGGTTGAGCATGTTGTTGGGAGAGTAGGAAAGAAATTCATCGAAGCTGAAATCAGGATCTCCGGGTTGGGAATGATTGTGAAAGATGGCGTACATGTTATGCTTTTCGGCAAATTTTCCGAGACGTTTGCAAGCCTCTGTTCCTATTTCATTAGTGACACCTTTTGCTCCCAGTATTTTAGCGGCTTGGAAGGCATAATCAATCTCTTCATCAGACCAGTTGGCAGGAGAAAACTTTACTATGTGTATTTTAATTCCGGCTTTATCAAACATCTTTCGCATCTCTTTGTATTTTTCCAGAGTGTTAGAAATACGCCATTGTTTTTGATTTTCTTTTGCTTCGTTCGTGGCTTTTTCGTGTTCTGCACGCTGTTTGTCAGTGATGTTTGCACCTTTTTTCAGGCGATCCGGCATGCCGGGAATTCCTGCGTATTCCTCTGCAACATTGCCCATTAGTTCTAAAGAACTGATACCTGTCTGTTTGCAGTAGCTGATTATGTCAGGAATACTACCGGGCATTGATCGCCAACTGTAAGTGATTACACCAATTTGTACGCCATCAATTTTAGAATTTGGTTTTTTCCCCTGGCTATAGCTATAGGACGTACTGAATGCCAATAAAAGGCATATCACAAAGAAAGCCGATTGATATTTTTTTAAAATTAATTTCATGAAAATAATCTTATAGTGTGAATGATGAATTAATTCAATTTGTGAACAGATTTTTTTTTATAAGCAATATTGATAAATTATTTCAAAGAGAGAAGAAATGCATCAAAGTATTGAATTTTTCAATAGTAATCAGTGTGTTCTGTTTTTAAGGTTAAGATTTTTTATTTTGGGATTTAACATTTTATAATCCTCAGAATCTATCTGATCTATTAGTTTTAGAATATCAACAAATGGTCTAACAATATTTCTTGTTTGTTGAAATTCTTTGATTGTAATTTTTGAAGGTGTATTCCAAGAATTATTATAATATCCAACATATAGACCCTCATTTTTCAATTGATCAGCAGAATCCCACCAATTGTTAAATTTCTTTTTAAAATACGGACTTAGGATTGAAATAAAGGGTTTAATACTCTCAATTATTGATTTCATTTTGTTGGATTTAGGAGCTTCTAAATATTCAATAGTTCTCAATCCTGTTGCTAAAAGACTAACAATAGGCATCATTTCTTTTCCTTGAATATGTTTAAACTTATGCTTATAAAATATTGGGTTTACATCGAATGGTAAATCAATTTCCACATATCCTGCAAAAAGTACTATTGATTTAACACATTCCTCCATTGATAAAATTAGCAATGAATTTGCTGACGCATATTGATTTACCTTGGCAAGGTGTATTCCATTGGAATATAAATTTCGAGCATTCTCTCCACTCTTTTTCGCTCCATCAAGAAGTATTGACTTATCTAGCTCTTTGAATTGTTTGTTGTTCATTCTGATGAAGGTGGAATATACATTGTTTAATTATTCAAAAAGAATCTAATCAACCCTGATAGGGTTATTCTTCAACTCAAAATGTCTTTTACCACATTGCCATGAACATCCGTGAGGCGAAACCTGCGTCCCTGATGCTTGAATACCAGTGCTTCATGATTGATGCCAAGCGTGTGCAGTATGGTAGCCTGAAAGTCGTGAACATGAACCGGGTCTTTAACCACATTGTATCCGAACTCATCCGTTTCGCCATAGCTGATACCGGGTTTTACGCCACCGCCAGCCATCCATGCACTAAAACACCTTGGATGGTGATCCCGGCCATAGCGATGAACATCACTACCCTGTGAAAAATTGGTTCTACCGAATTCTCCTCCCCAAATCACCAGAGTGTCATCAAGTAGGCCTCTCCGTTTGAGGTCAGTGACCAAGGCAGCAGAAGCCTGGTCAGTATCCTTGCATTGTTTGCCGATGTGGTCAGGCAGGTCGTTGTGATGATCCCAACCCTGATGGTAGAGTTGGATAAACCTGACATCCCGTTCTGCCAGCTTTCTTGCCAATAAACAGTTGGCGGCATAGGTGCCCGGTATGCGTGATTCCGGCCCGTACAATTCATAAACCTCTTCAGGTTCATCGGACACATCCATTACCTCTGGTACAGAAGTTTGCATACGGTAGGCCATTTCGTATTGAGCTATTCTGGTGTTTACTTCAGGATCTTGCACTTCGGCATGATAGAGTTCGTTCAATTCCTTCAGATGATCCAAAACCCTTCGTCTGCTATGATGAGAAACCCCTTCAGGATTGGTCAGATACAAAACAGGTTCTTTTCCTGACCGGAATTGCACTCCCTGATGCAGCGAAGGTAGGAAACCTGTACCCCAGAGTCGGGATGATAGAGGTTGTGCAGCAGCTACTCTTCCTGTACCTTTCGACAGCAGTACACAAAATGCAGGTAAGTTTTCATTGTTGCTACCCAATCCATAACTCAACCATGATCCCATACTTGGCCGCCCACTCAATTGTGAGCCGCTTTGGAAAAAAGTCATTGCAGGATCATGATTGATAGCCTCCGTATGCAGTGATTTTACAAAACATAAGTCATCCGCAATTTTTGCTGTGTGGGGCAGGAGGTCACTGAGCCACGCACCGCTTTGGCCGTATTGTTTGAAATTATGTACCGCACCTTTTAGCGGAAAACCTTTTTGATTGGCAGTCATTCCGGTCAATCTCTGTCCTTGTCTGACAGAATCCGGCAAATCTTCCCCTTCTCTTTGTTTGAGCAGTGGTTTATAGTCAAACAATTCCATTTGTGCCGGCCCCCCGCTTTGAAAAAGGTAGATCACTCTTTTCGCAGTGGGTGCATGGTGTGGTAGTTTTTGATGAGAAATTGCAGAGGGTTCGTTTTTGCTCATGCAACCGGGGATTAAACTACTTAAAGCAGCAACTCCAATTCCCGTTCCCGCACTTTTTAAAAATGCCCTTCTGCTTAGTTCTAAGGGTGAAAAATATTCTAAGAGTTCTTTTTCTTTCATGATTTCCTTAATGTTTTTTAAAAATCAATTGAGGGATTTTTATTTTATATACGACCTCATTACAAGGCACACTGTAACGATAGAACATTTTTTTAAAAACTAATGGATAATAATAAAAAAAATATTGAACAAATCGTGGATGAATTCTTTCAGGGGAAAGAATCAAAACTCGGTAGAGAGTTGTTCAATAAATGGTATCAAAGCAACGGAAAAGAATTGCAGGAAATACCAGATAAAGAAACAATCAAAAAGGAAATTTTCCAATCAATTAGTCAAAAGGTTTTTGATAATAGTTCTAATTACGATGAAACCCTGAAGAGAAGAAGTCGATCCTTAGTGTTACCTGTTGTGTTAAAAATTGCAGCTTCTTTCGTTTTGCTATTGGGGTTTACATACCTTTTTTATAACAAATCAGAAGTTATAAGTATCCAAAAGGAATCCATTACTCAGGTTGAGAAGTCTAACTCCAGAGGTGAAAGATCCACTTTTAGGTTGCCTGACGGTACTATTGTAAAGCTTAATTCCGACAGTAGGCTCAGGTTCAATGAGGCTTTTGATATTGATAAGAGAGAGGTTTATCTGGAGGGGGAAGCATTTTTTGATGTTGTAAAAGATTCAAAAAGACCTTTCAGAGTGTTTTCTTCCGGGGTAGTGACTACTGCTTTAGGGACATCTTTTAATGTAAAGGCTTTTAATACAGATAAACTTAATTTGGATGAGATAGAAGTATCTCTTGTTACCGGTAAAGTGAATGTGCATAATGAAGAATCAAATACCGATTTGATACTGATACCAGGAGAGCAGGCGGTGATTAGAAATACAAAGGGTTTTAAAAGAACCTTTGATGAATTAGAAATACTAGGGTGGAAAGATGGTGTGGTTCACTTTAAAGATACAGATTTCAACGAAATAGTTAGTGAATTAGAAAGGTGGTACGATGTTGATTTTGAAGTGAATGGGTTGAGTGAATCGGAGGGTCACCGTTTGAAAGGAACAGGAAAGTTCAATACTCAAAAACAAACATTGACAACCATACTTGAGGTTTTGAGCCACTCTATGAATTTTCAGTATGATTTAACAGAAAGAAAAGTATCAATAAATTTTTAAAGTATGTCAAGAAATACAAACACCAGTTAAAAAAAGAACCCCAAATGCCAGGCATTCGGGGTAGGTCTTACTTCCGGGAATCCACTCGCTAAAATGATTTTCCAGGAAAATAGCAAAACAGATGTTTCACTAAATACAATGCAAAAGTATGAAAAAAAAAGTACTAAGGTTACTTATTATGACCACTAAATTCACATTATATGGATTGTTCTTACAGGCGTTATTCATCAGTGTGATCTATGCTCATGAAGGCAAAGCCCAATTCAAAAGCGCAAATGATATATTCATAAATCAATTGAAAAATGAGCAGACACTCATAGAGGTATTCGACTTGATCGAAGCAAAAACTGATTTGGAAATTTTCTACGTGAAAGATGACCTGAATCAGGATTTAATTATTAAACTATCATCAAAAAAAAACAGATCTGTTTATGACGTTCTCGTAGAAGTTTCTAAACAGGCAAAGTTGAAATTCAGACAGGTGAATAATATTATATCGGCTTCACCTATGAATAATAAGCTTCTGCTAAAGAATGAAACCCCTGTTGAAGTAGTTTTAAATGCTGATGTGTCTATCTCAGGTAAAGTTACTGATGATACAGGCAACAGCTTGCCGGGTGTTAATGTAATTGTCAAAGGCACCACTACAGGGATTGTTACCGATATTGAAGGTAATTATAAAATGGATGTGCCGGAAAACGCTGTGATGGTATTTTCTTTTATCGGATATGTTTCTAAGGAAATTGATGTTACAGGAAGGTCAATTGTAGATGTCGTTTTAGAACCGGATCTTACTCAGCTTGAAGAAGTAGTGGTAACTGCTATGGGTGTAATGAGAGATAGAAAATCTCTTGGTTATGCTATAAGTAAAGTAGAAGGGAAAGACCTTGTGAAAGCTGGTAATCCGGTGAACCCGTTTAGTATTTTGCAAGGAAGAGCTTCCGGAGTAAATGTACGACAATCCGTTTCCGGGCCTACAGGAGGTGTGGAAATTAATATCAGAGGTACTAATGCCCTGGAGTTTGAAGCCAACACCAGGCCGTTATTTGTGATTGATGGTGTACCTATGTATGATACTGAAAGTAGTACTAACGCATCAGGAGGTAATGCAGAGCGTCAGGGAGATTATGGTAGTGGAATTAATGATTTGAATGCTCTTGATATCGAATCCCTTGAAGTTTTAAAAGGAGCTAAAGCTTCTGTTCTTTATGGAAGTGCAGGTGGTAACGGAGTAGTATTAATTACTACCAAAAAAGGTAAAAAAACGAAAGGATTTGGTGTTGATATCAATTACCAGTATTCTATTGAAAGGCCTAAAAACTATATAGACTTTCAAAATGAATTCGGAACAGGATGGAATGAATATGATGAATCTTATTTAGATATTGATGGAGTTGAGACCAGGGTTCAAAACACTGCTGCTGCTAGCTTTGGGCCTGCATTTGCCGGAAATGAAGATGTGCAGATGTTATATTGGGACGGTGTAACCCGTCCATACCAGGCATATCCCAATAACTATATGTTCTTTTATGAAAATGGACATACACAAAGTACCAATGTTGCTGTGAGCAATGGGGGAGACTATGGAAATACTCGGTTTTCATATACCAACTATGATTATCAGGGAATTGTACCTGATTTTTTCCAAAAGAAAAACACACTCAGTTTTGCAGGAAAATTGAATATTTCTCCAAAAGTGACCCTTGATTTTTCTTCAAATTTTTACAGTGTAAAAACACAAAATAGAATTACCGAGTGGGCAGTGGGTATGGTCAATGGTTTGAACAGAGATGCTCCTTACGAAGAGTTAATGGCTAATGGGAAATACAAAGTAACCGATCCGGATGATCCTAATTATGGTTATTCTTATACAGCTGATTATCGTGACTTCAACGATCCGGATTATGTTGACGGCATCTTACAGCAATATTATCCTCAAAGCCCTATGGCCGGACAGCTTTATCATAGAGAAAACAACAGGTATGTTGATGAAAAGTCACATTTGATTTCTTCCATACGACCTACCGTTTACCTTACTGACTGGCTGTATTTTGTGGGGCAAGCCAGTATAGATCAAATCTATACAGATATAGAAAACAGGGAAAAACCAATAGCTGTTGATCCAGTGATTTTGGGAGGAGAATACAGAGTTCAAAAGGAAAAAGCATTAAACCAGGAATACAGGGCATTTTTAAATTTTGATAAAAGTGTGCTTGATGACCGATTGAAGGTTTTTGTGATGGGAGGAACTGCGTATAGCCAACAGTATAGGGATAAATTATATGCTGGTATTTCTGCAGCACCGGGCAATACAGGGTTTACTTATGCAGATTGGTACAACTTGGGAAATCAGGTGGTAGATATAGATGGTAATGTATGGCCTGATAATGGCAATGAAATTGGAAATGTAAGGGGCTATTCAACTGATGAAAGAAAAACATTCAGCTATATTGGGTTGGCTACTTTAACCTGGGATAATATATATACACTGGAGTTAAATGCCAGAAATGATAAGTCTTCTACTTTAGACCCTGATAATAATTCTTACTTCTACTCTGGTGCAGCATTTACATGGAATTTTACAAATCCTGCAAAGAATATTCTTCCGGCAATGCAGTTTGGTAAATTGAGGATGTCTTTCGCAGACGTAGGGCGGGATGCACCGAGTACATATTTTGCAACTCAAAGTTTGCAGGCAGGTAGTTTAGTAAACGGAACAGATGCATTGAGGGTGTCTGTGCCTTCTGCACTTTTTGGAGGAGTTATTAAACCTGAACGAAAGAGAGAATTTGAGATAGGAACTGAAATGAATTTTTTCAAAGGAAATCGTTTGAGTTTTGATTTTTCTTATTACAACAACCATGTTTATGATCAAATAATGTCTGTTCAATTGACAGAAACAAGTGGAGCGACTGCTATTAAGTTGAATGCTGGGGATGTACAAAACTGGGGTTTTGAAGTAGGATTAAATGGTACAGCAATCCAAACCAGCAATATAAGATGGGATATGACCTTAACTATGGCAAGTCAACACAACAAAATAGTTGAGTTGTTTCCCGGTTTACCTAAAAAAGTAATTACTAGTGTAGGACATGGGATACAGGTTTTGGCTAAAGAGGGAGAACGTTCAGGAAATATATATGCTGTAGGCCCAAGAACAGTAGAAGAAGGGCCCTTTGCCGGAAGGCCAGTTGTAGAGCCGGGAGGAGTGAGTTATGTACTAGACGATCAGGAAGATATACTTACAGGCAATATTTATCCAAATCTTTTAGGTGGTTTTTCTTCCAACCTTAGGTATAAAGGGTTTAATCTTGGAGTATTTTTAGATTATTCTTACGGAGCAAGTGTTTATAACTTTGCTGATTACGTATTGAAAGGGACAGGCACAAGTGCTCAGTCTTTACCAGGTCGAAATGAAGAATATGGTGGAATTGCCTATTATATCGATGATGCTACAGGAGATTATGTGCCATGGGAACACAATCAGGCAGCTCCTGCCAATGCACAAGACGGACTTGTGTATCATGATGGAATAGTTTTAAATGGTGTTCAGGAAGATGCATCTGATCCTGAGAATGTGGTATATACAGAAAACGAGGAAATTGTAAGTGCTGGTGACTATTATTACACCAACTATGTTTACTGGACAGGTGGACAGTTGTTAGACGGTGTAAATAATCGATACGATAATGATTACATTAAACTTAGAGAAGTTTCATTATCCTATAGCTTTCCATACAACACTGCTCAGAAGCTAAGCTTACAAAACCTGTCTATATCTCTGTTTGCAAGAAATATTGGCTATCTGTATAAGACTATGCCAAATTTTGATGCAGAAGCATCTACCGGTACAAAAACTTTCAAAGGAGAAACTGTTTTACCTTCTACTCAAAGTTTTGGATTTCAGATTTCTTTAGGAATATAATCATACGATATTATGAAAAAACATATTATAACAATAATTGCCATTCTGTTGATAAGTTCGACAGCTTGCAATGATCAAATAGATGAGCTTTTTGAAAATCCAAACATTTATGGTCCTCAGGAAGAACTAGTGCCTAGAATGTTTGCTCAAATGATGAGTGACGCAGCTAATTTCAAAGATCAGAATATTTCTTATTATAGAAATATCAATTCTCCAGGTCTTGGGTTTCCAATCAGGACGCATTTAGTATCACCTCCTCATGTATCAACTACCCGATTTGAAAATTATGATGACCATATCGCCAGTTTTCCGGAAACATTTGCAATGGGGCGTTTGTATAACTTTGGTGTAAACAATTATCAGGAGCTTCCATTTATGGAAAATCTGATTTCAGAAATGAGTGAAGAGGATAAGGCCGATAATATGATTTATTCTTACATGATCAGACTTTTTTACCTCAATAGTGTGTTGAAAAGCGTGGATGTATATAACTCGATTCCATACAGTGAGGCATTACAAGCATCAGAGGGAAATTATTTTCCGAAATTTGATGATGGATGGGAAATTTATCAGGATGCTTTAGCCAAATTCAAAGAATATGCTGATGGTATCAAGGCTGCTGGTTCAAAATTGTCTACAAAAGGGCAGACTTTATTCTCTCGTTACGATATAGTCTTTGGAGGAGATACTGATCGATGGGCTAAAATGGCTACAGCATGGCGTTTGCGTGCTGCGATTAGAGTGAGTGATGTTTATCCGACCGAGGCTGGTGCAATTATAGCTGATATTGTAAGCAGTGGAAACCTTCCGACTGAAGACTTGGAAACTCCTATAGAACAGTGGGTATCGACTGCAAATGGAGGTCCGGGATACAAAGGGAATTTCTCAAGATGGTTATACTACACCTGGGTGACTCCTGAAATTTTGTATTGGCTGGATGCTGATCAGGATCATGTATATACGGAAGGTCAGGATGACCCCAGATTGCCGGCACTGGTTGTTCCAAATAGAGAAGGTTTATATACACCTATTTCTTATGATCAGGAAATTGCATCCATTATGTCAACTACGGTACAAGACTGGAACAAAACCGATTATAATTATAATAATTTCTGGTACTCTGCTAATGACAGGTATGCCAGGTCAGATTTGCACTATCGGTATGATACCTGGGCACATTGGAATGGACATACTCTCCATAATTTAGTTGAACCTATCAGAATATTTACTTATGCTGAAGTACAACTTTTGTTGGCAGAAGCGGCACTGAAAAATTTAACCAGTACAGGTTCTAGTGCTCGTCAGCATATAGAAAATGCAGTTTCAAGCTCTATAAATTATTGGTACAAGCTCAATAATTATGGAAAACTGACTTCAACAGGAGAAGCCAGTATTCCGACTGAAGATAACGCTAATGGCAAGGGCGTTAATTTCTATTCCATGACGTTTCCAACGAAACCTTCTGGTACTGTTATTCAGGATTGGGCTTCTAAAATTGGGCAGGATTTTGAAAATGCTGTCGATACAGAAGCTAAGATGGAAATATTGATGCAACAAAAATACATTGATATTAATGTACATGAGGTACTTGAATTATTTGCTGAGTTACGACGAACCAGACATCCTACCTTGGGTAAATTCCGTGATCAGGGTGGAGTTTTGAGAGAAGATAATGGCATGGTAGAAAGAGTAATTTATCCTTCTGATGCGTCTGATTTTAATGCTGAGAGCTTCTCAAGAGTGAGAGATCAAAACAATTATTCAACTCCAATATTTTGGGTGCCCGACAGTAAAAAGGGAGTTAGTCCTTATGTGGAAAATGATTTATATTATTATCCTGAATATCCGGGAATTCCCGAGACTTTTAAAGATTAAGATTAGTTAGCCTATAAAGGTGAGTCCTTATGGACTCATCTTTTTTTTATTTTTAACCCCCTGTAAGTCTATAATGCACAAATAGTCTCAAACCAAATAAATGAATTCGTTTATTATGTACAAGATAAAATCATTAACTACTTTCTTCATTTTTACTTGTTTACTTTCTTTTAATAGAGTGCAGGCTGATCCTGTTGTTGTAACTGGTAGAGTTACTATATGGAATGATATTCCATTAGAGAATATTCAGGTGTACGCATCTAAGAGTAAAAAAGAAACAACAAGTAATAGTAATGGGGAGTTTACCATAGAAGTAAACAGTAAAGACAAGCTTCGGTTTTCTGGAGATGGGTTTATTACCCAAAAGGTCAACATTAAAGGTAATGACTTGGAAATTAATGTAGAAATGGAACTTTTGTCCGATGATTTTTCAGAAGAGGGAGATCAGGTTAATAATGGGTTTCGCTACATCCCACAAGCCCACAGGACTACCACTATTGAACGTTTGAAAGAAAGGCGTGCTCAGGAATTTGCTTCTTACAATTCTGTATGGGATATTATCAGGGGCAGAATATCAGGAGTAGTCGTGCAAAACAATAATGCCTACTTTAGAGAAGGTTTGTCAGGAAGTGTAGGTACTCAAAGCACACCAGCAATAATAGTGTTGAACGGTTCAAGGATCGCATCTTCTACAGTTACAAATCTGGACCCAAGGAATATTAAAGATGTATCCTTATTAAAAGGAGGAGCTGCAGCTGTTTATGGGGGCAGTGGTGGTTCCGGTGTAATCGTGATTACCACAAAATAATGTTACAATAAATTAATGGTTTAAATATGGTGAAAACCTCCTTTTTAGGAGGTTTTTTTGTTTAATAGGAAGCCGTATGAGATATTTTTAAATATATTTCCTGTTCTCACTAGGGGTTTTATTTTTTTTTATCGTCCTCCTTCCAACTTATGAAAGAAGACATCAACTATATTATCGCTAAAGAGTTATCCGGGAATGCCACGATGGAGGAAATAGAAATACTCAGGAGTTGGTTAGGGCAGAAACCAGAGCATAGAATTGAATACAATTTCTTGCGGTTAAATTGGATTCAAAAGAACGAAAGCATTAAGGGTTCAAAAGCAAGAGTGTTCGATCGCCTTGCAGCAAATATTAATGAGTCTGAAAAATCGAAAGTTCGACATCTAAGTGACCTAAGGCCAGGTGTAGGAGCATTTTGGTTAAAAGTAGCAGCCAGTATTGTTCTTGTGAGTGCCTTGTCATTTCTATTTTATGAGAATTACTTCAAGACTGAATCGAAAGAAGTTGTTAAGAACGAGATTATTACTAAAGAGACTCCCAAGGGAGTGAAACGCCAGATTGTACTTCCTGATGGTACAGACGTATGGCTAAATTCAGGCAGTAGTTTGTCATATGCATCCGGATTTACCGATAGCAGTAGAATAGTAAGACTTGTAGGAGAAGCTTTTTTCGAAGTAACGAAGGATCCCAAAAGGCCTTTTCAAGTAGAATCAGGAGATATTGTAACTACTGCTATCGGAACAGCTTTTAACGTGAATGCATTTTCAAAATCATCTACATCTATAGTTTCCTTAACAGAAGGAAAGGTTAAAGTAGAATACATTTCTAAGAATGAAGCTGTGTACTTAACCCCCGGTTATGCGGCAGTATTAAATAAGAAAAGTAATCAATTGGATGCTCGTTCTTTTGATATTGAAGAAGATATCGCATGGAAAGACGGGATTTTGGTTTTTAAAAATGCTGCTGAGGAAAAAGTTCTGAGAGACCTGGAAAACTGGTATGGTGTGAAGTTTACTTTGCAAAACAAAAGTCCTGAGAAATGGGATCTTACCACCAGATTTGAAAATGAATCTCTAGAGCATGTGCTCAAGGTAATTGGATTTAAGGCAAAATTTAATTTTCAAATAGAAGACAAAAAAGTAACAATAGAATACCTAAGCAACTAAACAAAATATGACAAAAGAAAAAAAGTAGAACAAAAAAACAGCAATGCTCAAGGAGCACTGCTGCATAAAATCTTTCCAGAAGAAATGTAACATTTCCACACATCATATTTCAGCAGGAAAGAAAAAGGAAGTTTCAATGCATTTGATATCATCAAAACCAAGTAAAATTATGAAAAATAAAAGATTACTCCTACTTAAAAAATTTATTATGTACTCTTTTTACGGTTTGGTGACACAATTAATTTTATGTAGCATACTCATGGCTACAAGTGTCACAAACGCCCAAAAGAATGTTAGCGTAAAAGAAATTAAGGTAAGCTTCAACTTTGAATCAGATAACCTGGTTTCAGTATTTGAAAAAATAGAAAACAATACGAACTATATTTTCACCTATTACCAGAAGGAATTTGATAAAAATATCAGTATTAGTGGAAACTATACAAATGTGCCTTTGTATCAGGTGCTTTTGGATATTTCTGAGAAATCTAAACTGAGTTTTAAGCAATTCAACAACAACATCACAGTATCAAAATTAAAGGGCAAAGATGCTATAGTTGTGATTGCTGCTGATATAGACATCTCTGGAAAGATTACAGATGAAAATGGAGAAGCCCTTCCCGGAGCATCTGTGGTGGTAAAAGGAACAACCAATGGTTCTACCACAGACTTAGATGGAAATTATAAGCTGCGTGCTCCCGAAGATGGAGTATTAGTGATTTCTTATGTTGGATATGTTACTCAGGAAATCATTCCCGGCAGTAGAAATGTGATCGATGTAGAAATGGTTTTAGATGAAGCGAGGTTGGATGAGATTGTTGTGGTAGGTTATGGCACACAGAAAAAAGCAAATTTAACAGGTGCTGTATCTCAGGTTAAAAGTGCTGATTTTGTAGATGAAAGACCAATAATGTCTGTAGGTCAGGCATTACAGGGAGTTGCTCCGGGTCTGACGATTACCAAATCCAACGGCATACCCGGAGAAGGTTATTCTTTTAATATTCGTGGTTATAATTCACTCAACGGAGGATCCCCTTTGATATTGGTGGATGGATCTGAGATGGATCCAAACCTGATTCCACCTTCTGATATTGCCAGTGTAACTGTACTGAAAGACGCAGCTTCAGCAGCTATATATGGAGCTCGTGCAGCTTTTGGTGTTGTATTGATTACTACAAAATCCGGAAAAAAGAACTCAAATATGCAGTTCAAATATACCAATAACATTTCAAGTACCAGACCCACAACGCTTCCAGATAAAGCTGATCCGGTTACTCAAATTGAAGTTGGAGGTATTCAATGGGAAAATGCGGGAAGAACCCCCGGGTGGTACTGGGGTAGAAATGTTCAGACCTGGATCGACTTATACAATGCACCTGACTATGTGCCCAATTCCATTCCGGTTATAAATGGAGTGGCTTATCCTTTGGGGGATAACAATAACATGATCAAGTTGATGACCGAGTCAAGTATGACGGTCAGGCATGATTTTTCTATTTCTGGTGGGTCGGATAATACTACTTATTATTTAGGCGCAGGAATTATGAATCAGGATGGAGTTTTGGCGTTGGACAAAGACAAATACTCTCGTAAGAACATTATGGCTAAAGTAGATACAGATATCAATGAGTGGCTGGCAGTTGGTACATCGGTGGGTTTTACAAGAGGTATTCAAAACATGCCGTATATTCCGAATAACGCTTCCTATATGTATGATGTATCTTATTTACGCCCAACTTTCTGGTTGACGGGTATTGATGAAGTTTCAGGAGCACCTTGGGGATTTTCTCCGGCTATGATAGGGCTTGGTGCCAACAATACTTATGCTACAGACAATACGAACCTTCAGTTACGGGCTACTGTTTCACCATTCGAAGGAATGAAAATTAATGGAACTTATACTCATAGAAGCATTACCGGAAACGACAGTTACCACGTGAATACTTATGAACAGGCAAATCCTACAGACGGCCCTGGTGTAGTCTATAAATATAGAAATGACCCCAATAGCCTAAGAAAAACTGCTTCTTTTGACAACTATGACAACCTTTTTCTAACAGCTGAATATTCTAAAACAATTTCTGATGTCCACAATTTTAAATTGATGGTGGGATACAGTCAGGAAAAAAGCAGCTATAGTTCATATTATGCACAAAGGCAAAAGTTGATTACAGATGATGTACCATCATTGAGTTTGGCAGTGGGTAATTCAAGCGTAGGCGATGATATTACTGAATGGGCTACCCGATCCGGGTTGTACCGATTGAACTATGATTACCAGGGAAAGTACCTTTTGGAGGTTGTGGGAAGATATGACGGATCATCCCGATTTCATAAAGACAATCGTTTTGTGTTTATGCCTTCTGCTTCTGTCGGTTGGGTACTCTCTGAAGAGTCTTTTATGTCAGGAGCCGAAGGGTGGTTGAATTTCCTTAAAATCAGGGTATCTTATGGCTCACAAGGCAACCAGCAGGTAGGTGCATATTCTTATATTCCTTCGATGAGTACCGGAACTGCCAACTGGATTATCAACGGAGAAAGACCTCTTTACAGTAGTCCGGGTGGATTGGTGAGTGATTCTTATACCTGGGAGAAGGTGAACACAACCAATTTCGGATTTGATTTTGCTTTCTTTAAAAACAAATTACAAACAACAGCAGAGATTTACAAAAGAGAAACGATTGGAATGCTTACTGCCGGAGAAGTATTGCCGGCAACACTTGGAACATCTGTACCAAACGAAAATTCTTCAGACTTACGAGTGAATGGATGGGAACTTAGTTTGAATTGGGCAGACAATATTTCTTCGGATTTTTCTTATTCTGCAGGTTTGATTTTGTATGATGACAAAGCAGTAATCACCAAGTATGCAGGAAATGAGACTAAATACCTGGGAAGTATATATGAAGGTCAGCAGTTAGGTGAAATATGGGGTTACGAAACAGACAGGTTGTTTCAGGAAGACGATTTTGTGGACAATGGCGGCACGAGGGAGTATGCTGAAGGAATACCAACTCAGGATATTATATTTTCTAACAGAGTCCCATTTCCAGGGGATGTAAAATACAAGGATTTGAACAACGATGGCAAGGTTGATTATGGTGATGCTTATACGCTTGACGATCACGGTGACTACAAAGTAATTGGGAATTCACGTTCCAGGTATCAGTATGGAATCAGACTTGGTGCAAATTATAAGGGTATAGATTTATCTATCTTCTTGCAAGGAGTTGCCAAGAAGGATTATTGGACAAGTGGTGCATTTGCATTCACTGCGGGTTCTCAATACGAGTCGGTATTTGCTCATACCCTTGATTATTGGACTGCCGAAAATACGGGTGCATTTTATCCACGCCCTGATGATCGTAGTTACAATAAAAAACCTCAAACCAGGTATTTGTTGAATGCTGCTTACATGAGGTTGAAAATGATTAAGCTGGGTTATTCTATACCGAAAAATGTACTCAGTAAGATCAACTTGGAATCAGTTAAGATTTACGTTACTGGTGAGAATTTATTCTTATTTACAGGTTTGCCAAAAGGCATGGATCCGGAGCTTGGGGCATCTCATACTTTCCCATTAGCAAAAGACTTTTCTATTGGTACGACCATTACTTTTTAAGTAGCATCATTAAACTGAATAAACATGAAAAATATATTTATTTATATAGCAATAGCAGGATTAATGTTGAATGCTTCTTCCTGCAACGACGATTTTTTAGAAAAAATTCCTAAAGATCAGGTAACAAATGAAAACTATTGGAAAACTGATGGTGATTTTCAAACGTATTCCTTGGGACTATATAGCTTCTATGGATACGGGGTTGGCAATGCTTATTCTATAGCAGTCAATTCAGATGAAGTAGTACAGGGAAATCAGAGTCAGAGCAGTAGAATATTTGACCGGATAACCGTTCCTACCACCGGAGGCGCATGGTCTTGGAGTACTTTGCGTACCATCAATATCATGATCAGAGAGGCTCAAGATTCAGATTTGGATGATGAGGCCAGGAAACATTGGGAGGGAGTAGGTCGCTTGTTTCGGGCAAGGGAATACTTCGACAAAGTCCAAAGTTTTGGAGATGTGCCATGGATTGATCATGAATTGGGAACAGAGAGTCCTGAGCTGTTCACGGCACAAGATTCCAGAGCAACTGTAATGGGACATGTACTGGAAGACCTCAATTTCGCTGTTCAAAACATTCGTTCGGATGCAGGAGACAACCTTGTGAACAAAGATGTAGCTTTAGCCATAAAATCTGAAATTTGCCTTTTCGAAGGAACCTTTAGAAAGTACCATACGGAGTTGAACCTAAGTGATGCCAATGCATGGCTGACAGAAAGTGCTTCTGCATCAGAAGCATTGATGACAAGTGGAGACTATTCATTGTCACCGGATTTCAGGGATATCTATTCTTCTGTAAATCTGGCAGGTAACCCTGAAGTGATATTTTATAAGCACTATGAAGCAGGCGTGATTGTAAATATACAGGCAAGAATGATGGGGCTTAGGGATTATTTTGGAGCGACAAAGGATGCTGTAGAGAGTTTTCTTTGTACAGACGGATTACCTTATGGGGTGAGCAACCTGCATCCTAAGGCGATAGCAGGCGATCCTGAGTTTGTTTATGAGGAATTTGAAAACAGAGATCCTCGTATGGGTAAAACATTGGTAGTCCCTTTCAGAGAAGGTATGGATCCACAAAACGATCCTGCTATTTACAATTCCAGCACCTCTGTCTATCCTACCTATTCTCCGGCATTTATAGGTGAATCCGGCATTTCCAATCCTACAGGATATCCTTTGTATAAATGGTGGTCCACAGATACGCCTGTCGATGATGTCAATGGTTACCTTGATGCTCCTTTATATTCATTGAATAAGATTCTGTTGAATTATGCTGAAGCAAAAGCAGAACTGGGTCAGGCAGACGATGATGTTTTGGATAAGAGTATCAATCTTTTGAGGTTGAGAGTAGGAATGCCTAAATTAACTGTAGCAATAGCCAATAGCATCAATGATCCTAAAAAAGCAGAGTTTGCACCGGAAATTTCTAACTTGTTGTGGGAAATTCGTCGTGAAAGACAAGTAGAATTAATGCTGGAAGGCTCAAGGTTTGATGATATCATGAGATGGAAAAAAGCAAGCTACTTTGGTAAGCCATTTGTTGGTGCCTATGTTGACCTTGATGACAGGCCTGCTTCAGAATACAATGGTGATGGCTCTAATAAAGCGTCTGTGAGATTGGGTGACAGAGATGGTAATGTATTGCCGGCAGGTACAAAAGTTGGATACGTGTTGCCTTATGTTGAAAGACAACCTGAGTGGACGGATAACGAAACTAAATTGTATTATTCTCCTATCAATACGGAGGCTCTTACGATCAATCCAAAGCTGAATCAGGCTCCAGGTTGGTAATACTTTAATATTATATTAATTGATCGCCTGCTAATTTATTTTTTTAATGGACTGGCAGGTGATCTTTTTTTACATTTAGAAATAATTCCAAATTAAATGTCAATGAGACTACTTGTATTTTTTGTATTAAGTACTGTTTTTCAACTGAATCTTTACGCTCAGGATGAAATCAAAGTAATCACCTATAATATCCTGGAAGGTTTGGGAAATAATGCCAGTTATGGTGAAGGCAGACGTGATCTATGTGTGCAATGGCTTAAGGAGCAAAAAGCAGATGTGATAGCCTTGCAGGAATGGTACGGAAGTGAGGCAATGCTCGCTGAAGATGCTAAAAAATGGGGGCATGACTACTATGTCAAAAGCGGGCCGATTGCCATGACGTCCAACAAGCCAATTGTACTTAAAAAGATTTATAAGAATAAGGGCTTTAGGAATACTGTATTGCAAGCAGAGGTATATGGTTTAGATTTCTTTGCCGTTCACTTACATCCGGGAGACTGGAAGTTTAGATTGGGAGAAGCCAATTTGATAAAGGATATCATTGATTCAGTAAAACAACATACTCATAAATACATGCTTTTGGGTGATTTCAATGCACATTCTCCTTTTGATGCAGAAATACACGATCAAAATCCTGAGCTATTGGCTAAGTATGCCAAAGGAGATAAAGGCAATGAAGCTAAGGGGAGTGCCCATCGTAGTTTAGTGGATTACCATATTGACTACAGTGTCATGTCCAGATTTTTGTCATTTCCTCTGATAGACGTTACTCAACGGCTTGTGCCTTCGTACAATCGCCATACATTTCCCACACCTATATTGATAGGTGTTTGGCGTACTGCCGGAAATATAGGGCGTACTCCCGAGCGGATCGATTACATATTGACTAGTGTCGAGTTGAGTCCCTATTGCAAGAGTATTACCATCCACAACGGAGAAGCAAATGATTACATTTCTGATCACTATCCTGTAGAAGCCATTTTTAAAATTCCTACTACAGATATTTAATGAGTTGAGTTTTAGTCTTATTCAATAATTTAAAGATGAACACTAAAAACAAACCTAATGTTGTGGTTATTGGTGCAGGAACAATTGGGTGTGCTATCACCTACTATTTGGCGAAAAATGGAATAAAGGTGACCTTGATGGAGAGGAATACAGTAGGCTCAGGAAATACAAGCCTGGCTGCTTCTCTTTTAACAAAAATTCGAAGCAAACCGGAAATTATACCACTGGTGGAAGAGACATACCGATCAATCAGTTGTCTCGAAGAAGAAATAGGGAATGGACTTGATGTGCAGAAAGTTGGCAGTTTGCATGTTGCGGCTTCTGATGCCAGCGTCAGTGCACTCAATGAATTGATTTCTATTGCAGAGGATTTTAAAATTGATTACGCTGACCTCACTAACAGTGAAATTCAAAAAATGGTACCTTGGTTAAAAACAGATGAAATACAAAAAGCGACATATATGCCTGAAGATGCCTTTTTGGATGCTTATGTATTGGCTAATGCTTTTGTTGAAGCAGCAAAAAAATATGGAGCGGATATTCAGCAATGGACTAATGTGGAGAGTTTGATCACAGAAGGAAAAAATGTAAGGGGTGTAAAAACCAAAAATGGCGATATAGAATGTGATATGGTAGTAGATGCAGCAGGAGCCTGGGCTAATTTACTTTCTATGAAGGCAGGAATAGGTTTGCCAATGACACCCGTCAGAAGTAACTATTGGATAACCAAGCCCGATACGAAATTATTTTTGCCACATCAGCCAATTGTGATTCTTCCGGATGCTTCTGCTTACACCCGGCCGGAATCAGGTGCACTGCTGTTTGGATTGAGGGAATCAAAGTCTGTTCATTTTGATCCAAGGAATTTGCCCGAAGACCTGACGGGATATGTATTTGGAGACCCTGAAGATCGGTGGAATATTCTGGTAGAACAGTGGGGACGGTTTCATAAGTTTTTTCCAAAATTCGATGAAATAGAAATCCAACACTATATAGCAGGTGTATCCACTTACACACCCGATGGTATGTTTGTATTAGGTGGGATAACTGAGACAAATGGTTTTTTAGCGGCTACTGGTTGTTCTGGTGCCGGAGTGGCTGTGTCTGGTGGCATGGGCAGGATCATCAGTGAAATGGTAATGGGACAGGATCCTTTTTGCAATGTTGAGCCATTTAGAATAGACAGGTTTGGAATCATAGACCCCTTCAATTATGATTTCATGAGAAGGTGTGCGGATGCAAGGTCTGTTAAAAAATCAGGATAAGTTATACTTCAAACCAATAACCACTTTTTAGCAAATGTTGGTATTTTTCACTGTCAAACTTGTAGAGGAAAGCCCCTTTCTTTGAAGTGGTTTTATCTTTGGTGTCCAGTTTTATCAAGAGTCCGGTAGCCAATATCTTCTTTCTGAAATTTCTATCATCAATGGGACGTTGGTAGATGGCTTCATAGACTTTGAGTAACTGAGGTAGGGTGAATTTTTCTGGGAGTAGTTCAAATCCTATAGGTCGGTATCTGGCAACATCTCTCAGTTTGGTTATGGCAGTTTCCACCATTTGATTGTGATCAAGTACGAGATCCGGCACCTGATCGAATGGTACCCACTTGGCTTCATGGTTTTCTATAGAGAAACCCTGATTTTTTGAACTTTGAATCAAACTCCAATATACTACTGAAACTACTCTTGCTCCTGAATCCCTATCCATATCACCAAAACTACAGAGTTGCTCTAAAAAAACTTCTTCAAGACCGGTAATGTCCTTAAGAATCCTATGAGCAGCATCGTTCAGGTTTTCTTCATTGGATACTATATTGCCTATCAAAGACCACTGTCCTGCTAATGGATCCACTTCTCGTTTGAAAACCAATAGTTTTAATTCTCCCTCATTGTAGCCAAAGATGACACAATCTACCGCAAGCAAGAGCTTGTTTTTTTCGGGATAAAATGTTTTTTTAGAGAAAGGCATTCAGGAATTTTAAAATGGCTCGAATACAAATATGACGAATAATTTGAATAATGATTTGTCATACGTTCTAATTACGTTTATTCTTATTAAACTTGTTTAAACAATCAATACCTGAATTGGAAATTGATTCAAATACACTATACAACTATGAGAAAACTGAAACACCTGACTATTTTATTTTTACTGACTATAAACATTACCGGCTGCATGAAACCAGAAAAGAAAACTATTCAATTGATAGATAAGAAAAATTTTGAAATGGAAATAAATGGAAAGGCTGTGAGTCTTTTTGTTCTTAAAAATAGCAATGGCCTGGTCAGTGAGATTACCAATTATGGTGGCAGAGTAGTGACTTTGTGGACACCTGATAAAAATGGTGATTTTGAAGATGTGGTACTTGGGTACGACAGCATGAAAGGCTATCTGAGTTCTAATGACATTTATCTGGGTGCTACTGTGGGCAGATATGCTAATAGAATAGGGAAGGGTAAGTTTACATTAAACGGAGTAGAATACACCTTGGCAACTAACAATGGAGAAAATCATTTACATGGAGGAAAAGATGGGTTTAACAATGTAGTATGGGATGCCAGGCAAATTGATAATCAGACACTTGAACTTACGTATTTTTCAAAAGATGGAGAAGAAGGTTATCCTGGAAACATGAAGATAAAAATGGTCTATCAATTGACGGATGACAATGAATTGAAAGTGGAATACTGGGCTACTACAGATCAAACCACTTTGGCAAATTTTACGCATCATTCTTATTTCAATCTCAATGGTGTGGCTAGTGGTACTATTTACGATCATATAGTACACATTAATGCTGATAGATATACTCCTGTAGATAGTGGGCTGATACCTACTGGTGTATTAGAGCCAGTAGAGAATACTCCAATGGATTTCCGAACTCCTACAGCAGTGGGAGCCAGGATAAACGACGATTTTGATCAATTGAAAATAGGCTTGGGATATGATCATAACTATGTGTTGAATCAATCTGCAGAAGGCATAAATTTGGCGGCAAGAGTACAAGAACCAAAATCTGGAAGGGTGATGGAAGTGTTTACCAACGAACCTGGCATGCAGTTTTATACAGGCAATTTTATGGATGGATCAGATATTGGCAAGCAAAACAAAGCTCATAAATACAGGGAAGCCTTGTGTTTTGAAACACAACATTTTCCTGATAGTCCAAATAAAGAAAATTTTCCAAGCACAGTATTAAATCCCGGAGAAGAGTACTATTCAGTTTGTGCTTATAAGTTTGGAGTGGTAGATTGAATTGTAATAACTCTAAAAGAAATCAAAAAAAAATGGGGCTGCAAACTCGTTGCAGCCCCTAAACCAACCTAACCTAAACTTACTTTATAAACCTTTATTGGATATTCAAATTCCAATCATATTCGTAGTATACGATCCTTGTGTCAAAAGGGATTTGATTTTTTCTATATTTATTTAAATATCCCACTATTCCTTTAACGTCCTTCTTTTCAAAATCGTCTTTGTACCATGAAAATATTTGAGAAACTTCCGTTTTATCCTGTTTTACCTGTATAAATACGTCGTTATTAAGTGCCAGACGTGTTCTGTCTTCCAACTGACTTTCAATGTTTTTAGGCGTGAAAGCAAAGTTTGCCAAAGGAGGACAACCCTTGGCTCCACATACCAAAGCAAAATGAAGGCGTTCATCTCTATTGACATATAGGTTCTTGTCCTTTTCTATTTGATTGAGGGTTAACTCTTCTCCGGCAATTTTATTCTTTATTTTATCAAAGAAACCATCTACTGCTAATGGCCCAACTATAGGATACCTTTCTACTATCTGTTTGATGACCAAAATGTTATAGGCATTGGTATAAAATGCTTTCAATTCGTCGGATGAATTACCTTTTGAATCATATTCTTCAATTTGAGTAATTGTTTTATTAAGGAGGGTAGGATTTTTAACAATTGCCTTGTAATCCACATTTCCGGATTTATCAACGTAAGTTCTTAAAAATTGGTCTGCACCGTTGAAAAAGGGATTTTCCTGTGCGGTCAACAGAGAATAGGATGACGTTAATAAAACAATGATTGCAAGTATTTTAAGTAGATATCGCATTGGCTTAATGAATAATGTGAGGCTATTTGTTATTTAATTCGGTTAACAATGGAACTAAAATTCTAAATTTCATATTACCTTAAACATTTAAGAATCAAAAAAGTTCGTCTGGGTGCGAATCAAATTAATATTCATTCATGAGTCACATTATTATAATTGGCAATGGCATATCCGGGATTACTACTGCTCGTCATGTTAGAAAACTATCGGATGATCAGATAACAGTCATTTCTGGGGAAACAGATTATTTCTTTTCAAGGACAGCCCTGATGTACATATACATGGGGCATATGAAATACGAGCATACCAAACCTTATGAAGACTGGTTTTGGGAAAAGAATAAGATAGCACTCAAAAAAGCATGGGTTACCAACATTGACATCAATGCACAAGAATTGTCATTTGCTGATGGTGAAAAGATGACTTACGATAAATTGGTTTTGTCACTAGGGTCTAAACCTAACAAGTTTGGATGGCCAGGGGAAGATCTTATTGGTGTAAGTGGACTGTACAGCTATCAGGATCTGGAGTACATCGAGAAGCATAGCAAAGACATTGACAAAGCAGTAATAGTCGGAGGAGGACTTATTGGTGTGGAATTGGCGGAAATGTTTCATTCCCGAAAAATTGATGTATCGTTTTTGGTCAGAGAAAAGAGTTTTTGGGATGTAATGTTGCCCAAAGAAGAGTCAGCTATGATCAATAAAGAGATTTTAGACCATCATATCGACCTGAGGTTGGAAACTGAACTCAAGGAAATAGTTTCGGATGAAAATGGAAGGGTGAAGGCAATAGTAACCGGGAATGGAGAAACCATTCCTTGTCAGTTTGTAGGGTTAACTGCCGGAGTTTCCCCTAATATTGCTTTGGTAGAAAATTCAGGTATAGAATCTAAACGTGGCATTCTTGTGGATGAATATTTGCAAACGAATATTCCCAATGTGTTTGCTGTTGGTGATTGTGCGGAGTTTCGCAATCCACTGCCCGGCAGAAGGTCAATTGAGCAGGTTTGGTACACAGGCAGAATGCAGGGAGAGACATTGGCTAGAACTCTTACGGGAAAACAAACAGCATATCGCCCGGGAATTTGGTTCAATTCCGCTAAGTTTTTCAATATTGAATACCAAACCTATGGGACAGTGCTTGTCAACCTAAAGGAAAATGAGAACCGATTGTATTGGGAACATGCTTCAGGTAAAATATGTCTGAAAGTGGTTTTTGATTCAAGTACACAGGAAGTTATTGGCATCAATACGTTTGGAATCAGAATGAGGCATAAGGTGTGGGACAAATGGTTGAGAGAAAAAAGAGACCTGCATTACGTGATGAAAAATCTGGAAGAAGCCAATTTTGATCCTGAGTTTTTTAAGAGATACGAAAATCAGATCAGAGAGGTGTACAATAATATGTTTCCAGACAACAAGATAGAACCAGTGAAAAAGGGATTTTTACAAAGCATATTCAATTAAGCCATTATGCAGATTATTCAAAAAAGTGGATTGTTCATATTTCTTCTTGGTTTTGGGATTTTTCTAGCCAGTTTTTTCTTTGAAAACTACACACTTTCCGAAAACATAATAAATGATAAGTTGGAAGCTAATGAGGCTTCTAAAGTTTTGAAAATTGAAATCCAATCCATGATCGGAAAGGAATATTCCAGTTCATTTACTTTTTTAAAAGACCTGAAAAGTACTTTTAAAAAAGTAAATGAAATTCAGATAGAAAAATATGCCATTTCTGATGAAAAAATAGAGTTAATAGCTCAGATGATTGGTGATTCGGGAAGTGAATTTTCACTCAATGATACAGGTAATCTCTTTAATGCAGAAAATCCAAATGAAGCTTATCAATGGGCATCTTTTCAGTCGTATGGTAGCTGGCTGGATGGTAGAGAGTTTAGTTCTGGGCAAGAACTGTCCGATCAGCTTAAAGGAGTTCGGGACAATATTGTGAGCTATGGTATTGTCAATGAAAAAGGATTTGATAAGTACAAAGTCAAAAATCTGGAATATGAAATAACCAAGGCTTCTTCCCAAGGAGCCGTGAGTAGCAATCAGGTTTTGTTTCTTCTCCTTACATACCTGATGTGTATCGTGGGAGCCGTTATGTACTTATTGCCAAAAGTAAAGTTGGAAGGTGCAGCTGGTGTAAAAAATAATGGTATTTTTCATAGTGCTATGAAAAACAGAGGCTGGTTGGGAATCTTCACAGGGACTTTTCTGATCGCATTCTATGTGTTTCTGTACTTCTATCCTGAGTATATGACAGCCTGGATTATCACAGTTGATCCGGTAAGTATATTTTTAAAAGGAAGTGAAGCTGGTAGGTTTTTCCTTTATGGGTTTTTATATACCCTTACCATACTGGTGATGGGAGTTCGAATGATCATCAAATACCGGCACAGCAAGTACCAAATACTCAGGACTGCTTCGGTCATGTTTTTTCAAACTTCATTTGCTTTCCTCATTCCAGAAATACTATTGCGTCTCAATCAGCCCTATTTTGACTTTAAAAATATATGGCCACTGGATTACGATTTCTTTTTCGACAATGAGTTAAACACGCTGATTGCTAATGGTGGTTTAGGAATGTTTATGTTGTCATGGGGTATTGCGCTGGTATTGATAGGTGTTCCTGTGTTTGTTTATTTCTTCGGAAAAAGATGGTACTGCTCCTGGGTTTGTGGCTGTGGAGGACTGGCAGAAACCTTGGGTGATCCTTATCGTCAATTGTCCGACAAATCATTGAAAGCATGGAAATTTGAACGCATTTCGATTCATGCTGTATTGGCGTTTGCGGTGGTAATGACAGTAGCGGTGCTCTATACTTTTTGGACGGGAGAAAGCCAGTTGCTGGGTTTAAATACTTATAGCATTCGTTCTGTCTATGGCGCATGGATTGGGGCTGGCTTTGCCGGAGTAATAGGTACGGGTTTTTATCCCCTGATGGGAAATAGAGTCTGGTGCAGGTTTGGTTGCCCTCTGGCAGCCTATCTGGGTTTGGTGCAACGCTTCAAATCAAGGTTTAGAATCACTACCAATGGTGGTCAGTGTATCTCCTGTGGTAATTGCTCCACTCATTGTGAAATGGGAATTGATGTGAGATGGTATGCCCAGAGAGGTCAGAATATCGTTCGCTCATCCTGTGTAGGATGTGGGGTATGTTCTTCCGTTTGCCCGAGAGGAGTTTTGAATCTGGAAAACAGAGACGAGAAAGGGCGTTTTAATGAATCTATCCTTATTGGAAACGACAGTATTGCTATTGAGCAATAAGAGATTTCTGTTCTTTTTTATTGACGTAGGATTGAATTATAGTGAAGAAATATTGAAGTACTATTTTTCTAAGCAATTGTTGAGTTGTGGCTTAATTGCGGACATTACTTTTGAAAAAGTAAATATTGTTATACCTTGATGTGTGTTTACAATATACCTATTTCATTCAACCTAAACTATTATGAAATCACAACTTACCGGAGTGCTTATCCTTTGTATTTTATTTATTTTTTCCTGCAAAAACGAAGTTGAACAAGCAGAACCAGTAGATTACAATACGTTGACCGACCAGGAGAAGAGAATGCCGGAAAATGCGCTTCTTGGACTCGAAACCAATCCTGAGTTAGAAACCACTCTATTTGCTTCTGAACCTATGCTGGTCAATCCAACAAACATGGATATTGATGCCAGAGGCAGGGTCTGGGTGACTGAGGGATTTAACTATAGAATTCAAATTCATAAGAATCATCCGGTCAAGGAAGAGGGTGATAGAATAGTGATTTTGGAAGATGAAGACGGTGATGGCAAAGCAGACACATCCAAGGTTTTTTATCAGGGAACAGACATTAATTCTGCGCTAGGGATTTTAGTTTTAGGCAACCGGGTGATTGTATCATGTAGCCCTTTGGTTATCATGCTTACCGATACAGATGGTGACGACAAAGCCGACAAGAAAGATATTTTGTTTTCGGGCATCCAAGGAATCCAACACGACCATGGAGCACATGCCTTTGTATTTGGACCTGATGGTAAGCTTTATTTCAATTTTGGAAATTCGGGAGAAAAACTGCTTGACAAAGATGGCAATCCCTTGAAAGACAAAACGGGTGCTGTTATTGACAACTCAGGAAATCCATTCAGAGAAGGTATGGTTTTCAGGTGCAATATGGATTTATCCGAATTGGAAGTCCTGGGAAACAACTTTAGAAATAATTATGAAGTAGCTGTGGATTCTTATGGTACGCTTTGGCAGTCAGACAATGACGATGATGGCAATCAGGGAGTACGTATCAACTATGTAATGGAATATGGGAATTTTGGCTATAAAGATGAAATGACTGGTGCCGGATGGAGGTCAAAGAGGACAGGCATGAGTGATAGTATTCCTCTGCGACACTGGCATCTAAATGATCCGGGAGTTGTACCTAACCTGCTTCAAACTGGTGCTGGGTCACCTACAGGAATTGTTTTATATGAAGGAAGTTTATTGCCAAATGTATTTCAGGGACAAATCATACACACAGATGCAGGTCCCAATGTTGTAAGGAGTTATCCTGTGAAAGATGACGGTGCAGGCTATAAAGCAACTATTGTAAATATTTTGAAAGGAAATAAAGACCAGTGGTTTCGTCCGTCGGATGTTTGTGTGGCTCCTGATGGTTCGCTGATGGTGTCTGACTGGTATGATCCCGGGGTGGGAGGGCATGGAGTAGGCGACCTCAAGCAGGGAAGAATATTCAGAATAGCTCCAAAAGGAAAGCGATATGATATAGAAACACCGACAATAAAAACGGAAAAGGAAGCCATTCAGGCATTACAAAGTCCTAATATGGCTACCAGATATTTAGGATTTACTTTGCTGGAATCAATGGGAAGTAAAGCTGAAGCCGCTTTGAAGGACATGTGGAGTTCTTCTAATCCAATATTTAAAGCCAGGGCACTATGGTTGTTGACCAAAATGGATGACAAAAGGCAAACCTATCTAAATGAAGCCATTGGTGATAAAAACGCAGACATCAGAATTACGGCTATCCGCATAGCAAGGAACTATCCTGAAACGTTAAATCCTGTTTTGAAACAATTATCGAAAGATTCCAGTCCACAGGTGAGAAGGGAAGTGGCAATAGCACTTAGAAATGACAATTCATCAGAGGCGGAAGATTTATGGATTGATTTGGCACTGCAATACGATGGAAAAGACAGGTGGTATCTGGAAGCCCTTGGAATCGGAGCGCAGAATAAGTCAGCCAAACTGTACCGAAAGTGGTTGGCTAAAGTTGGAAGTAAATGGAACGAAAAACTGGGAAGAGATATAGTGTGGAGGCTGAGAGATGATCAGACACTTGACAAACTTGTGGAGCTTATCAGTACCTCCCCAGAGCCTTGGGATGACAAGCTCAGGTATTTCAGAGCGTTTGATTTTCATTCTGAGCCAGCCAGAAACAAAGCTTTGTTGAGTTTGGTCAAGAAAGATAGTAAAAATAAAGATCAGGTGGTTATTACTGCATTACCGCATTTTTCCAACGACTTTGCTGCTAAAAATCCGGAAATTAAAAACATGCTCAATGCTTCTTTAAAGTCTTATCAAGGCACTACGGAATATCTGGAACTGGTGAAAAAGTTTGCGCTGAAATCTAAAGCCAAAGAAGTATTTGAACTTGCGCTTGATAGTGCTCAAAGCCAAATTGGAATAGAAGCCTTCAAGTTGCTCATTGACATGGACAAACAAGATTTGATTGTTGCAAGTATTAACAAATCCAACTCAGGTGTAGTTGTTGACTTACTAGGTAATATAGACGATTGGGATGCAATGAACTTATTGACTGATATAATTTTAGATGATTCTAATGATAGTGAGTTGCGTGAGCATGCATTAAATTCAATGGGCAAAAGTCGTCGGGGACAAAGAAAATTAATAAGTATCATAGAAAATGGAGATTTGCCTACCACTATGGATTCTTTGGCTATAAAAGTATTTTTAGCTTCCGGACATGAAGATTTACGCAAACAGGCTTCAGGTTTGTTGCAAAGCCCCGAACTGGCCAATGGAAAAACATTTTCACCTATTAATCAACTGGTGAAAATGGATGGAGATGTTGCCAATGGAGAAAAGGTATTTCAACGGACTTGTGTGGCATGTCATCAGGTCAATGGCAAAGGAATAGACTTTGGCCCTAAGCTTTCAGAAATCGGGAGTAAATTGGCAAAAAGTGCCTTGTATAAAGCTATATTAGACCCTTCAGAAGCTATTAGTTTTGGATATGAAGGTGTTGATTTGAAAATGAAAGATGGTTCTGAGGTGAGAGGTTATATAGCCAGCAACACTGAAAATTACATCGAATTGGTGCTGATGGGAGGATTGAAAAATCGTTATCAGAAAAATGACATTCAGGAAACAGTGCCTATGGATGGTTCTTTAATGACCTCTATGGCAGTGGCTATGGAAGAGCAGGAATTGGTGGATTTGGTCTCATACCTTGAGCAACTTAAATAAAATCGGCGTAAAAAATTGTGGTATTGCGATTGGTAAGTTATAAGTCTTTTTTAGATAGACAATTCATTAGAAACTCTGATTATAAAATTATGATCTGATGAGAGCACCTTGTTTCCTTAAACCAACTGACTTAGAGCGAGTGGTCTAAGGCAAGAGTGAATAAAGATATTGTAAATTGTACAACTTTAAATAAGTAGATATGGAATTAGGTGCATTTTCTGTTAGTCTCGCAGTAAAGGATATAAAAAAATCAAAGGATTTTTACCTTGCATTGGGTTTTGAAGTTTTTCATGGAGATGAAAGTCAGGGATGGCTCATCATGAAAAACGCAAGTTGTAACATTGGGTTGTTTCAGGGTATGTTTGAAAAAAATATACTGACTTTTAATCCTGGTTGGGATCAAAACGCACAAGAGCAGAGTAGTTATATCGACATTAGGCAGATTCAGAAAGAGTTGAAAGCAAAGGGCATTGAAATAGAAAATGAAATAGATGAATCTGGTAAAGGCCCGGCTAATTTAAGTATCATCGATCCCGACGGCAATTCTATTTTGCTGGATCAACATATTTAGCTGTCACAATATCAGATATGTCATTATCATACAGGTATAAATGCTTGTATGAAAGGGGTCTATTTACCTAATTGCAAACAGGAATTACTGTTTATAGCTAACCTCGGATTGATATTCTCGTTGCATATACTCAGTCTTCATCAAGGCTTTCGTTAATCAACATCAATCAATGAATATTAAGAAGGATTTTAAACAAATTCCATTGTCTGTTTTGGACTTGGCTGTGATATTAGAAGGACATTCACCAGCCGACTCGTTCAAAAACAGCCTTCATCTGGCACAACGAGTCGAAGCACTGGGATTCGAAAGATTTTGGCTGGCCGAGCATCACAATATGGCTAGCATTGCCAGCTCGGCTACTTCTGTTTTGATAGGTCACATAGCAGGAGGCACCTCTGTCATCAGAGTGGGCTCTGGAGGTATCATGCTCCCTAATCATGCACCATTGATTGTAGCGGAACAATTTGGTACCCTTGCTTCTTTGTATCCGGGAAGGATTGATTTGGGGCTTGGTAGAGCACCAGGCACAGATCAGGAGACAGCAAGGGCATTGCACCGAAATGATCAGGCGGCTTTTCGGTTTCGAGATACTGTCAGAGAATTGCAACTCTACCTTTCTGAAGATAATATAGATGGTGTGGTTAGAGCCATTCCCGGAGAAGGACTGGATATTCCAATCTGGATACTGGGCTCTAGTACAGATAGTGCTTATCTGGCAGCTGCATTAGGTTTACCTTATGCATTTGCCAGTCATTTTGCCCCTCAACAATTGCATCAGGCACTAAAGATTTACAGAGACAATTTCGTGCCTTCTGATCAGCTAAAACGATCATACGCCATTGCTTGTGTGAATGTAATAGCTGCTGAATCGACTGAAAAAGCAAAACTGATTGCCACTTCTATGGAAATGATCTTTCTGGGAATACTCACCAATAGCAGGCGTCCACTTCAGCCACCGGATGAAAACTTCACATTGAGCCCCGAGGCTAAGGCAGCAATGAAGCAGTTTATGACTTATTCGTTTGTTGGCGATTCACATGAAGTCAATGCATCACTTACCCAATTTGTTGAGGAAACACAAGTAGATGAACTTATGGTTGTTTCTCATATTTACCAACATACTGATAGGTTGATGTCTTATGAAATTTTAAAGAATGTTCAAAATAATATTTGATAGACTGAAAGCCTGAGTCATGATAAAATAAGCCTCAATCTATGATATACTTTTTTGCTTAATAAAAACTTAACACATTGGAATCAACCTTTGGTCATGCTTACCGTATATTTGCATTAATAAAACACAACAGCAGTTGTGCTAGAAAATAAGCGGTAGTGGCCAAGATAAGAGCAGACTGTCGCAACCGAGGTTTACGAACAGAACGCCTCAAGAGAAGCTGGAATTATCCGGCTATTTTTTTGCCTGATCTACGGTACTACAAAGATTAATGGTGATGTCCCCCTTCTCCGTGCACATGCCCGTGATCCAATTCTTCAGGTGTGGCATCTCTCACGTCTAGAATTTGTCCTGTGAAAAATAAATCGAGACCTGCCATTGGATGATTAAAGTCCATTTTTATAGTTTCTTTACCTATTTCAAGTACCAGGCCTTGCATGGGATTGCCTTCTTGATCATTCATAGGAACAAAAGAACCGGGCTTCACAATATCAGCGAGTTTTCCATCTACCATAAAAATATTAATCGGCAAGTTGACTATCGCTTCTTCTTCCACAGGACCGTAAGAGTCTTCACTTTTAATACCAAACTCAAAATTATCACCAGCGGTTTTTCCTTCAAGATTGCTTTCAAAACCTGGTAATACCTGCTGTTCTCCAAATAGGAATACAAAGGGTTCTTTTTCAAATACTTCCTGAACCAATTCTCCCTCGCTGTTACTTTCTGTGAGTTTGTATGTAATGGTTACTACTTTCTTACTTCCTATTTCCATAGTTTAAATTTTTGCCTTATTGGCTATGGTGAAAAATGATTTTTATTGAGTTATATCCTGAATAGCCTTCCAGCCTCAGACCAGGGTATTCTTGAGAGAATTAAAATAAATGCAATGGTGAAAAATATTGCCTGCGTTTTAAATTTATCTGTGGAATTGGATTTCTTCTTTGCTTTTGACCTTCCTGTTTGAGCAACTACTATTGCTACAACCATCATAAAGACATGCTCTACTGCCCAATACCTGATACCTGCATCCTTCATAGGAGAGACATCTCCCCCGAATGCATTCGTAGTTATTGGACTAAACACAAAGTACAAAAGCAAACCGATCAAAGCTTGTAAGTGCAATGTACCCACTAATGAAGCGGCGAGCGCATTGTCGCCTTTACCATATTCTTTTTGATTGGTATAACCAATAAACGACTTAACAATAGCAATAAGAAAGAGAGCCAGGATGATCCATCTTAGCCAGGAGTGTATAAATATAATAGTAGGGTACATAATTTTTATTTTGATTCAAAAATATATCTAATTGTTTGAATATTTCAGGCAGAAACTTATTTTATGCTTTGGGCATTTGCGATTGCATTGAGAGCCGTTTCTGCTTTTACATCTATTCCTGTTTTGTATTGGTGTTTTTTGTAGGAGAGGGTTTTGTTAAAATAAAACTTTGCTTTTTCGGTTTCTCCCTTGTCCATATATATATATCCGGTATTTAGGCAGGAATAGGGAGCATAATACCAATTTTCATTGCCAGCTTTTTTTATAGTATATAAATAGAAATATATGGCTTTGTCTTCTTCACCCAGTTTGTGTTTGAGGCGGGCTTGACGGTAATAGTATATCGTTTTTTCTTTTTTCGTCTCGAACATATTTTCGTTTAATGATGAAAACATTCGTTCAGCTTCGTCAAAGTATCCCCCATCTGTAGCAAGTCTGATTTTCATCAATTCTTTGTTGGGTAATTGGTCTTCACCTAATATCTCGTCAGCATTTTTATCTGCTGAGACAAATGTTCTTCCGGAATCGTCGGCTTTTTCAGCATGTACATCGGCCAATTTTTCATTGTTTTGCAGCCAGTAGGTGATCGCAGTTTTACACCATGCATCCTTTACAAAATTCTGACCTTTATGGTCGTTTAGAAATTTGGAGTAAAATAAACGTGCTCTGTTGTAATCTTGCTTTTGTAAGTAGATTTCTCCAAGTTGATAATAGATCAAATTGAGAAATAAATAGTCATTATCCAAATAGAGCAACTTTGTTAGATTGTTGAGTGCTTCCTGACTTTTAGAATATTTGATGAGTGTGGTATTATAAAGGTAGTTAATGATGATGTTATCCGGGTTTTCACTCAATAGTTTTTCTATGAACGCAAGTGACTCTTGAGGGGTATTCAAAATATTTACTGAAACGACTGATTTTATTATAGCAGTTTCCAACCAAAACGGACTCATTTCGGTAATCATATTCAGTTCTTCAATGCCCTTAGGAATATTGCCTCTAATTCCTAGTAGTTTCAATATCCATTGGTAGTTGTCGGGCATAGAGCCAAACACAATATGTAGCAAACCTAAGGTTTTGTTGTTTGCGTTAAATCCGGGAAAAGTACTAATGTTTTTTTGAATGGAACTCCAGGAAGATCGAAGGTTCATTCCACCGTTTAGCTCATCTCCATATTGAATTTTTACTAAGGCCCACATCAATTTTATTTCTGCTGTATAGAAAAGTTTGAATGGATCAGAGTCACTCATTTTTTTTATCTCTTTTAGATAGTCGTCTTCCCTGTCGTCATAAGATTTATACAATTCAGTGTCTTCGTTCAATAAAAGTTCAACAACATCAGCCAGATTTTTTACATAATAATAATGCCCCAGAGATTTATCGTTTGGAGTTATACGCTCTAGAGTTTCTCTGCCTTTTTTTATTTTTAATTTAAGGATGTTGTTGTGTGCATCAATTATATCTGGCTGATCATTAAGTATGTTTTTTGCCATACCATTTATTGCCATAAAAATAAAAAGGCATAAAAAAAGGTGAGCAAAACCCACCTTCCCGGTATATCTTTTCTGAACCATTGGCTTAGACTATACTGCTTTAGTTCTTTTAGTTCTCTTTGGTTTCACAACCTCTTCTACTTCTTCTTCGATCACTTCTGATAGTATTCTGCCACAATGCTCACAAACAATTAGCTTTTTGGTTTCCCTTATTTCTGCTTGTTTTTGAGGAGGTACCACATTGAAACAGCCTCCACAAGCACCTCTTTCGACAGGTACCACTGCCAATTTGTTTCTCAAATTGTTTCTGAGTTTGTTGTAAGAGTTAAGAAGCCTTTCTTCAATTTGTTTGGCGGCCTTAGTTCTGTTTTTTATCAGTTTTTCTTCTTCCTCCTGGCTTTCAGAGGAGATTACTTCAAGTTCTTGTTTTTTACTTTCTAAATCTTTCTTCCTTTCTTCCAAGACATTTTTGGTGTCCTCTATCTCCAGATTTTTTGATTCTATTTTGGCTTGAGATTCTTTTATTCTTTTTTCCTGAATTTGAATCTCTAATTCCTGAAGCTCCATTTCTTTTGTGATCGCATCATATTCACGGTTATTGCGAACATTCATTTGCTGCTCTTTGTACTTTTCAATTAGCTTCTCAGAGTCTTTGATACTGGTTTTGTTGTTTGATATTGAAAGTTCAAGATCCGCAATCACCTGATTGTGATTTTCTACTCTTGTTTCATAACCTGCAATCTCATCTTCAAGATCCATCACCTCATCTGGGAGTGCTCCTCTTATTTTTTCTATTTCATCTAATTCTGAATCAATAGACTGTAATTTCGAAAGTGCTTCAAGCTTCTGCGCAACCGTATTTTCCATGTATTCTTAAAAGTAATTTATTGGATTTGTGACCACCTCGGACAAATTGAGTGCAATATTAGCTATTTTTTCTTTTAAAAAGTCATAAATTAATTCTTTTGTAAATACCTCAGACTCATAGTGTCCAATGTCGAGTATGGTTATCTGATTTTCAGCGTCAAAAAACTCATGGTACTTGTAATCTGCAGTAATAAAAACGTCTGCTTTAGCTCCTTTAGCATTTGAAAGCAGAAAACTCCCGGCACCACCACATACCGCTATACGGATTATTTTGCTTTTATGAATCTTTGTATGTTTGATTATTTTTAGATTGAATTTTTCTTTTACATAATTTAAAAAATCAAGGCTGGTCATCTCATTTTTCAGGTTGCCAATAAGTCCGGCACCAACTTCCTGATTTGAGTTAGAAAGTACTGAGATATAATAGGCTACTTCTTCATAAGGATGAATTTTCCTTAGAGTATTTAAAATTCCCCTCTCCAAGTGGGTTGGAAAGATTACTTCAATTCTGTTTTCTTTCAGTTTTTCTTTTTTATTGGACTCTCCTATGTATGGAGTAGCTATATCATTTGGTTTGAAAGTACCTATCCCTTCTGTAGTAAAACTGCAATGGTCGTAATTGCCAATCATACCGGCTCCTGCTTCATGTAGTTTATTTAATACGGAATCAGTATTTTCACTTGGTACAAATGTCACTAATTTGGATAAAGTGGATGGCTTGGGTGCCAATACCTTCAGATCGGAAAGTTCTAAAAGGTCAGCTATTTTTTTGTTTACCCCGTTATGTACATTGTCAAGGTTGGTGTGAATCGCATAGATAGCTATATCATTTTTGATGGCTTTGATGATAGTTCGTTCAATGTAATTACTTCCAGTCAACGATTTTAATCCTTTAAAAACTATAGGGTGATGAGCAATAATTAAATTGCATTTTTTTTCAATGGCTTCTTGCACTACTTCTTCAATACAATCCAGAGTAATCAATACTCCTTTTAATATGGTATTGGCATCACCTGTAATCAGGCGGGCATTATCATAAGACTCCTGATAAGCTGGTGGTGCCCAGTTTTCGAGTTGGTGGATGATATCTTTGACCTTCATATATTCCGTTAATAATTGATGTGCAATTTACATGTTATAGATTATTTTTTTAGGATCAGCAGTATTGACTGATTCTATTTGTCAGGGTAAAAAATGGCATAAAAAAACCGAAGACAGTTGCTCCGGTTCTTTTTAATGATATTATATGTGAGTTCTTATTCAACTGGCACAAAATTCTTTCAACCTCTGATTTTTAGTAGGTTCTCTTAATTTTTGCAATGCTTTTTCTCTTATTTGTCTTACTCTTTCTCTGGTCAATCCCATGATATCACCAATTTCTTCTAAAGTGAATGGATTGTCAGATCCTATTCCAAAGCTCATTTTTACCACTTCTCTTTCTCTTGCAGTTAAAGTTGACAAGGCTCTGATAGTTTCAACCTTTAGCGAATCGTTGAATACCATTTGTCCATCAGTAGAAATGGTAGTCTTGTTTTCCAAAACATCTAAAAGTGATCCTGATTCATCCTCTCCAAATGGTGCATCCATTGACATTTGTTTTACTTCGGCTCCAAGTGTGTTTCTTACTTCACTTGGTTTCATATCAAGTATTTCAGCCAATTCTTCTTCTGTTGGCTCCCTTTCATATTTTTGCTCAAGTTCAGCGTATGCTCTTCTTATTTGGTTGATGGCACCAGATTTGTTCATAGGAAGCCTTACTATTCTTGATTGCTCGGCCAATGCTTGCATGATTGATTGTCTAATCCACCAAACTGCGTAAGAGATAAATTTGAAACCTTTAGTTTCATCAAATTTCTTTGCTGCCTTTATTAATCCCAAGTTTCCTTCATTGATTAGGTCATTAAGAGGTAAACTTCTATTTTGATATTGTTTAGCAACGGAAACTACAAATCTTAAATTTGATTTAACCAATTTTTCCAATGCCAAGTCATCTCCTTGCTTAATTCTCTGCGCTAATGTTACTTCTTCATCCGGGGTAATCATTGGCACACTACTTACTTCTGTAAAATACTTTTCAAGTGTGTGGCTTTCCCGGCGATTGGTAATTGATTGCGTAATCTTTAGTTGTCTCATGATTTTTTATTTGCCCTACTTATTATTGTGTTGCTATATTTGATTTTTTTATTCCTTGATTTTGAAGCCGCAAAGTTAGTATTTAATCCCTCTTAAGCCAAGATTTTTATAAACATATATGTCATATAACATCATAAACGTATAAAAGGTTTTTGAATTATATTTTAATACGATAAATGTTCAAATTGTAACCCCATGTTGGGTAATATAACATATAGTCCCCGAATATTTGGAATTAGCACAAAATTTAGTTAATATCATCTGTTGGATTTCGTTTTAAAATTAACACTTAGACCAAAATAGACTATGAATTTTAGAGGCGTACAAGAAGAATCAAGCAATGTGATCACTTATGAACCTATTTCAAATTATATGGCTAGAGAAAGTGATTTGATAACATTCAGTCCAGATCAGGAAATAGCAGACGCTATCAAGATAATGTTAGACAAAAGAATCTCAGGGGGACCCGTTTTGAATGAAAGGCGAGAATTAGTTGGTATGCTTTCCGAAAAAGATTGTTTGAAAATATTATTCCAATCCTCCTATCATAATATACCGTCAGGAAAAGGGTTAGTCTCCGATTACATGTCTGAGAATGTTAAAACATTAGACATAGACACTTCTGTGGTGGATGCGGCAAACGAATTTTTGAGTACTTATGTGAGAAGATTCCCCGTGCTTCATAACGGAATTTTGAAAGGGCAGGTGAGTAGAAGAGACATTATGAAGGCGGCTTTAAAAATCAAAGCCACTACCTGGTAGTTTTTTTTATGAAGATTACGTTTCTATTTTACCCGGTTGGGGTTGTCGCTAATGAAGGATTTCCAGCTTTTATTTCCTGATTGTGGGTTTCCTCCTTGAAAATGATGACAAAGTGCTACAGCCAAAGCATCGGAAGCATCCAAAAGTTTGGGCATGTCTTTTATTTGTAAAAGGGTCATGAGCATTTTGGCTACCTGCTCTTTGGAGGCATTTCCATTTCCGGTTACGGACTGTTTTACCTTTTTAGGTGCGTATTCTGTAATGGGAATTTCCCTTGACAATGCAGCTGCCATAGCTACACCTTGCGCCCGGCCGAGTTTGAGCATTGATTGTATGTTTTTGCCATAAAAAGGTGCTTCAAGTGCCACTTCATCGGGTTGAAATTCTTCTATGACACTTAACACACGTTCAAATATTTTCTTAAGCTTCATTTCATGATTGGTATATTTGCTCAGGTGGATTACGCCGAACTGAAGAAGCTTTATTTTTTTATTTTGAATTAAGATGATTCCATATCCCATTACACTTGTACCGGGATCAAGTCCAAGTATTATTTTCTCTTTGCTACTGTCACTTTTTAAATTCACCATTGATGCAATTTAGAGATAAGAGTTTTATTATAAAACAATTTGATATGGATACAAGTACCACTGGCGTTACCGTTCCATACCCGATGTACTCTGCTTTTTTTAAGAGAAATAAAAATGTCAAGTTGATATGATATATGTGACGGTTGGGGTAATGATCCTTTTTATATTTTTTGCCTTATGGATAATGTCTTCATGGTTTTCTATGAAAACTACAGAGTTTGGAGATGTCAGGCCTGAGCCAAAGAAATTATTGATTTCAGTGTTAATCCCGGTAAGAAATGAAGGGTTAAATATTGAAAATACTCTTGATTCTATTCTTAAAAACAGGGCTGATCCTGTATTATATGAGGTAATTGTAATTGATGACCATTCAGACGACAATACCAATGAGCTGGTAGAATCAATTACTGAACAACATATGAATGTGAAATTGATACATCTTGGGGATGAGCTTTCAGGTAAGAAAAAAGCTATAGAGGCGGGAGTTTTAGTTGCCGGAGGAGATGTTATTCTTTGTACAGATGGTGATTGTAAAGTACCTGAATATTGGATTCAATGTTATTTGGAAGCATACATTGGAAACCCTAACTCAAAGTTGATTTTTGGTGGAGTGAGATATGAAAGTCATGGAAATTATTTAGTGAATCTGCTTAATATAGAATTGTCTATTTTGGTAATAATTGGTGCAGCTACTATGAAACGAGGTATTCCAACAATGATTAATGGCGCAAATTTTTCTTATAAAAGAGAAGTCTTTTTGGCTGTAGATGGATATCAGGGAAATGAAAATATTCCGTCCGGAGATGATGAATTTTTACTTAGAAAAGTAAAAAATAAATTTCAGGATGGAATTTATTTTTTGAAGAATCCTAACTCTATAGTAGAAACAACCGCTCCGGATTCGTTGAAGAAACTTATCGATCAAAGGAGAAGGTGGGGTGCAAAATGGAAGTACCATCAGGATATTTATTCTAAACTCATTCCAATTTTGATATTCCTTATTAATGTTTCGGCTCTTTGGGCAATGTTTGAAATGGCTCTATTATCTAATGTTTCGTATTGGTTGACTTTTCTTGCTAGTAAGGCCATTATAGATTTTTTATTCATGCGAATTGCTACTAAATTTTTAGATGTAAAAAGCCAATTATTATCATTCTTTTTGCTGGAAATTATTTACCCTTTTTATGTTGTTTTCTTTGCAATAGCTTCTAATTTTGGAAAATACAGTTGGAAAGGCAGGGTATATGGTAATTGACTTAGTAATAGAATAAAAAATATGCTGAAATGAGTGATTTGGAATTTGACGTATTGGATGAGTTGTATTTTGTTATCCACTACACTGAGTTACTCAAATCAACAGATCTTGAAGACTCAGATCTTAAGCCTATTTTAATGAAAATTTACAATAAGGGCTGGATCAAATGCTTTTCCGAACCAGACGTAGAGCTTGATTCATCATCTGTTGACTTAGAGGTTAATTTCCGGAATTATTTTTACTTAGCCTCTAAGGAGGGATTGAAAGCACACAATAAAAACTAACTACTTGGAAAACTCTTTTTCTACCGAAGCAAATCTCAAAGAGTTAGAGTTGAATGCTTTGCTTGAAGTAACGCAGGCAATCAACAATAATCTGCCTGAGGAATCACTTTATAAAATTTATAAGTTTACACTACTTGCTGATTTTAATGTTAGAAAATTAGCTCTTTTTGTGTTGGATGATGAGTGGGTTTGTAAAGTTAATTTTGGCGTTTCGAACGATTTTTGTCAAAACAATATTCCTCATGATTTTTCGAGCCTTACCGAGTCTGTAGAGTTGAAAAGTAAAGAAGGAAAATTTGGAGAGTTTGATTTAGCAATTCCCGTTCTACATAAAGAAAGGCTGCTTGCGGTGGTATTTGTTGGCGATTTGAAAAAGGATGAATTGGGAGGTACGCTTAGGTCAGGTACTACTTTTTTGGAGGCCCTGACCAATATTATTTTGGTAGCCATCGAAAATAAGAAGTTGGCCAATCAGCAACTGGAGCAAGAAGCCTATAAGAAGGAAATGGAAATTGCAAAACAGGTTCAGCAATTTCTTTTCCCTAAAGAATTACCTAAAGGAAGTCCGGTTGAAATAGCTGCTAAATATTTGCCCCATAAAGATGTGGGAGGAGACTACTATGACTACATTCCGCTAGGTGACGATAAATTCATTTTGTGTATTGCAGATGTGTCTGGCAAGGGTGTTCCCGCTGCATTGATGATGTCCAATTTTCAAGCATCCTTACGAACTTTAGTCAGAAAAACTGATGACCTAAAGGAGATAGTAGAGGATTTGAATTATCAAATAAATTTCAGTGGAAACGGTGAGATTTTTATTACGTTTTTCATCGCTTTATACGATCATAAAATTCAACGTTTTGAGTATATTAACTGTGGACATAATCTTCCTTTAATTTGTCTGGAAGATGGTTCAACTCACCTTTTAGATCAGGGCACTACTGTGTTGGGAATGTTTTGTCCATTACCATTTAACACCATGGGTTCGTTTAAGAATGTGTCTTCTTTTAATCTATTTTGTTACACAGATGGGTTGTCTGAGGTTATGAATGTCAATGATGAAGAATTTGGCCCGGAAAGAATAGAGAAGTTGATTACTCAAATATCTTGCGATTCCCCAAATGATATCAACGACAAAGTTCTGGAGGAAGTAGATCATTTTCGGGGAGAAATTTCTTATCGTGATGATGTGACATTGTTGACCTGTCGGGTAGAATAAACGCCGTGGGATTATATTTCCATAAAACTCCAATGTGGCTGCAAAAGATGTATTCCGGACTTACATGGAGTATTGATTCTTTGGATAAGACAATTTATCTCACATTCGATGACGGCCCCATACCTGAGGTTACTTCTTTCGTACTGAATCAGTTAAAGCAATACGATGCAAAAGCTACATTTTTTTGTGTGGGACATAATATCGAAAAGTACCCGTTGGAATTCAATGAAATTTTAGAAAAGGGACATTCTATTGGAAATCATACATTCAATCATTTAATTGGATGGAACACTTCCACAGCTCAGTATCTTGAAAACACTGAAAAGTGCCAAAAGGAAATAGAAAAGCATATCGGAATCAAAAAAAAAAGATTGTTTCGTCCACCTCATGGCAGAATTAGCAGAACGCAAATAGCAGTTTTGAAGCGTGACTATGATATAGTGATGTGGACTTATCTTACAGGTGATTTTGACATTTCTTTGGAAAAAGAAAATTGCCTGAAAAAGGCGGTGATGAATACTCAAGACAATGACGTTGTTGTTTTTCATGATAGTTTGAAGGCATACAAAAAACTGTCATTTGTACTTCCTGAATTTTTGAAGCATTTTAGTAAACAGGGATTTCAATTTAAAGCAATTTGAGATTCACAATCCGGTAAATGGGTTTTAAAAAGCAAATAGCAATATGAAAAATATAATTTTTGATTTTGGAGGGGTGATCCTAAACCTTGATATTTCGGCTTCTCTCAAGGCTTTTGATGATCTTGGTATAAAAGAGATAGCCAATAGCACGGGACATTATTATAGAGACCCTGTTTTCGACAAGTATGAAATTGGTGAAGCAACAGATCAGGAATTTAGAAATGTAATAAAGACATTGTCGGAAAGAAAGATAACCGATGAGGAAATCAATAGAGCCTGGACTAAAATGTTATTGGATATTCCAAAAGACAGGGTAGATTTTATTTTAGAGTTGAAAAAGAAATACCGGGTATTTTTATTAAGCAATACCAATCAGATACATCAAAAACAGTTTGAACCTTATTTTTTTAAATTTATATAAGTTTCCTTTTCCTGATCTTTTTGAACGAATCTATTATTCTCATGTTGAAGGTATAAGAAAGCCTGAAGCAGAGGCTTTTACCAACATATTGACCAAATCCAATTTGATACCTGATGAAACATTGTTTGTAGATGATTCATGGGATAACATAAAAAAAGCCAAAGAACTAGGCATTCATACATACCATATTCAACCCGGATATGTATGGAGTGATATTTTAAGTGTACTCTAAAATCTTTGTTAAATATCAAAAAATCTCAAAATATGCCTATAGGCTCATTGTTGACGTGAACATTAAAAAATGATATATGTTGTAAGTGCTATTTAATTTTAATTATCTTTCGGCTCTTTTTGAGTTAAAGAAAAATTTTTTAAGATCATTAATTACTAAAATTTATACTAAATGCTGTTACAAACAATCGACTGGGTCATAATAGGAGCCTTTTTTGTTATAGTGCTGGGAATAGGCTGGGTAGCTTCCAGAACCGCCGGTAAAAGTTCCGAAGAATTCTTTCTAGGAGGACGTGGAATGCCTTGGTGGTTGCTGGGTATATCAATGGTAGCCTGTACATTTTCTGCTGATACTCCAAACCTCGTTACGGGATTCGTTAGAGAAAATGGTGTTTCCAAAAACTGGGCTTGGTGGGCTTTCCTTATCACCGGTATGGTTACTGTGTTTATTTACGCCAGACTTTGGAGAAAATCCAATGTAGTCACTGATCTTGAATTTTACGAGATAAGATATGGAGGAAAACTGGCTTCTTTCTTAAGAGGATTCCGGTCAATTTACTTGGGGGTTTTCTTCAACTGCCTGATAATGGGATCAGTGACTTTGGCTGCTATTAAAATAGGTGGGGTAATGCTCGGTCTTGAACCATGGATAGTAGTAGTTGGAGCTTCAATTGTTGTGGTTATTTATGCTTCTCTTGGAGGAATAAAAGGAGTGGTTTGGGCTGATTTTTTTCAGTATGGTATTGCGATGTTCGGTGCTGTTTATGCCGCTATTGTAGCTGTAAGGCAACCAGAAGTAGGAGGGTTAAGTAATTTGATAAGTCATCCTGCGATACAAGATAAATTAGGAGTTTTACCTGACCTGTCAGATCCCACAGTTTGGGTGCCTCTTTTGCTGATTCCAGTTGCAGTGCAGTGGTGGGCAGTTTGGTATCCTGGTGCTGAGCCTGGTGGTGGAGGCTATATTGCTCAAAGGATGTTGTCAGCTAAAAATGAAAAGAATGCTGTGGGAGCTACTTTGCTTTTCAATTTTGCACATTATGCATTGCGTCCATGGCCCTGGATTATTGTGGCATTGGCATCTATGGTTATTTATCCTGATATGGCATCCATTCAGTCTGAATTTCCTGATCTTGATCCTACCTATCTAAAAGATGATATTGCTTACCCGGTTATGCTTTCAAAACTTGGAACTGGCTGGTTGGGACTGGTCGTGGCATCCATTATTGCAGCATATATGTCAACTATAGGTACCCACCTGAATTGGGGATCATCTTATGTGGTCAATGACTTCTATAAGAGGTTTTTAAAACCGGATGCAACAGATAACGAAATGGTGACCATGGGTAGGATAACTACTGTGGCACTTATGGTGTTAGCTGGTATATTATCTCTCACTATTTTGGACAATGCAACTGATGCATTTAATATCTTGCTGTTGTCAGGTGCAGGTTCCGGGGCTATTTATTTATTGAGGTGGTTTTGGTGGAGAATCAATGCAATTACAGAAATATCGGCTATGATTGTCGCTACAATTGTGGCATTTGTACTTGTATTGTTTGTTGAGGATTCATCTGTAGCAACAGAAATGTTTGATGGGTTTACTGTAAAACTTTTGTTTACTGTGACAATTGTAACCATCACATGGCTGGTGGCTACATTGGTGACTGAGCCTGAGGACAAAGAGACATTGAGAAGATTTTATAAACTAACTAAACCAGGAGGTCCGGGATGGAAAAAGGTAGTGGAAGAGGCTAAAGCAGATGGAGAACCATGTGATGATGGAGAAGGAGTCGCCTGGCAAATGCCTCAACAGGTATTGTTGATTTTCATTGGTTGTTTGACCATATATTGTTCCTTATTTGCTATAGGTGGGTTTGTTTATGGCAACATTGTTCAGGGAGCAATATTGTCTCTCGTAGCTATTGTTGGCACCATCAGTTTGTTTAAGATACTGTCCAAACTTAATTTGAACTAATTTTTTCTCTTAAAAGAGTTATCATAAAACTCTTTGATTAAATAAGAAAACCCCGGGTGAATTATTGAAATTCATTTGGGGTTTTATCATTATTATCTGAGATGTGTTTTTTACTTTTGAATTTTTAAAAACACTAATTTGCTTGATCGTTGAACCATAGAACTTGAATTTAAAACCAATGAAAAAAGTTACGATAGGGATTGATATAGGAGGTACGGGAACCAAATTTGGTTTGGTAGATATGGAAGGGAAAGTCTTATTTCAGGACAAAATAGATACAGCTGTATATAAGGAATTTGATAAATATATTGATGCGTTAAGTTCAAAAATAAAGATATCTTTAGCTAATAATACTTCTGATTATGAACTGATAGGCATTGGCGTGGGAGCACCATTTGGCAACTATTTTACAGGTTCTATAACTCATGCCTCAAATTTACCATGGAAGGGAGAGCTTCCAGTCGCAGACCTGCTTACTGCAAATTTTGGTGTGCCAACCGTGGTAAGCAATGATGCTAATGCTGCTGCAGTTGGAGAGCAAGTATTTGGAGGAGCTAAAGGAATGAAAGATTTTATCATGGTCACACTGGGCACAGGGTTGGGAAGTGGTTTTATTTCTAATGGTCAACTCATGATAGGTCATGATGGACTGGCTGGTGAAATGGGACACATTGCGGTAAAGTATGGTAGAGGAAGGTCTTGTAAGTGCGGAAAGAAAGGTTGTCTGGAAACTTATGTTTCAGCAACAGGTATCAATCGAACAATTTTTAAATTATTAGTGGATAGTCATGAAGACAGTGTGTTTAGAGGGGTGACTTTCAATGAGTTGACTACCAAAGAAATATCCGAGGCAGCAGATAAAGGAGATGTAATTGCAGTAGAAGCATTTAGATATACTGGCAAAATTCTTGGCACGAAATTGGCTGACATGGTCACGATTTTCAATCCTGAAGCCATTTTTCTTTTCGGTGGATTGTCTCTGGCAGGAGATCATATTTTTAAGCCGACGATAAAGTATATGGAAAAGAATCTGATGAAAATTTATAGAGACAAAGTAAAGGTATTGCCATCACAGCTGGGCAGTCAGGGTGCCCCAATCATTGGAGCCGCCAGCCTGGTTTGGGATAAGATAAAATAAAATGAATGAAGTATTTTAAGTGCCAATTTTTCCAATATAATGTATAAAAAATCCACTTACTGGAAGATAAAAGCAAATACTTTGCACTTTTTTAAAATCACTACAATTTTTTATATAAATACAAACTAAATGAGAATACTTTTATGTGCTGTCGTCATTGCTTTTGCCAATAGCGTGATGGCTCAAACCCAGCTCTCGCTGGAAAACCTGGATGATTTTAAACCTCAGGCAGGTAACTGGCAAATCGTTGGTGATGTTGTCATGAATCGTCAAGTGGATGTTCACTATAAACCTGAACCTACTGCTGATTCAAAAAAGAAGAAAAAGAAGAAAGACGTTGTTGAAGAGTTACAAGCGGTGACATTTACAGCCGGAACTGGTATTTTACTAAACATTAATAATAAGGAGAAAAAAGACAAACTTATTACCGACTGGGAACATGGTGATATAGAATTGGAGTTGGAAGTAATGATGCCTAAGGGTTCAAATTCAGGGATTTACTTACAAGGAAGATATGAAATACAATTGCTCGACAGTTGGGGAGTAAAAAGCCCTAAATTCACCGATATTGGAGGGATTTATCAAAGTCATGGTAATGACTATAGTAAAAAGATGATAGGTATCCCACCTACAACCAATGCAGCAAAGGCACCTGGTTTATGGCAAAAAATGAAAATCCATTTTCAGGCACCAAGATTTGATGCCGCAGGAAATAAAATCAAAAATGCCAAGTTTGTATCTGTTGATCTCAATGGAGTAAGAATACATACCAATGCAGACGTAACATTGCCTACAGGTGGGCCTATTTCAGGGGAAGAAGTGGCTATGGGGCCATTAGTGATACAAGGGGATCATGGCCCGGTGGCCATCAAAAACATTAAATATAAACTGCTTGCAGATTCTAAAGTTGAAATGAATGGTTTAACCTTCAAAAGTTATCATGGAGAGTTTAAAGGAATAGAAGAATTTGAGAATGAAAAACCTGTAAAGGAGGGTAGCACATCGTTGATCGATGTAAGTCTGGCAGGCGATGAAGACAATTACGCCTTGATATTTTCAGGGTCATTGGTCATTCCTGAAACAGATGAATACACCTTTTCTGTAGGATATACCGGAGGAGTAAAATTCGTTTTAAACAATGAAACTATTGTAGAAAACCTTTCTTCTTCAGCACAGGGAAATTCCAGTGAAACTCTGAAGTTGAATTCGGGGACATATCCTTTTACCATTTACAATTATAAATCCGCAGAATGGAGGGCTTCCCGACTGGGTCTTAGTATCAAAGGAAACAATTCCAACAAAAAATCTTTCCATCAATATGATTCATATCCGGAAAAGCCATCTTCGGTTTCACCGATTTTTGTAAATGCAGAACAAAAACCACGTTTGTTAAGAGCTTTTGTGAGTTTTGAAGGTAGTAAGAAACTTTCGCATACCATCGGTGTGGGTACTCCTGATGGACTCAATTATGTCTATGATTTGAATTCAGCAAACCTGATAGGAGTGTGGAGAGGTGATTTTGTAGATGCTACTCCTATGTGGCACAATAGAGGCAATGCGACATTTGAACCAAGAGGAGCAGTGCAGTGGACTTTTTTGAATCAACCTTTAGCTGAATTATCCAGTGAAGAGAGCCCATTTCCTGATAAAGCAGATTTTGCTGATTTTAAACCAAAAGGTTATGTATTAGATAAGGCTTCAGGTTTACCTGTTTTTAAGCATATTTATAAAGGGGTAGAAATTGAAAATAAAGTTGTTGCAGACGCATCAGAAACATATTTGATCCACGAAGTAGCTTTTTCACAATCCAACTTGAGCAATTGGTATTATAAGGTAGCCGATGGCAACATCAGAAAAATGCCTGACGGTTCTTATGCCATCAATGATCAACAATACTATGTAAATGTATTGTCAGGTCAGGTGCCTAAAATCAGAACAATAGACAATGTCCAGGAGTTGGTATTGCCGGTAGATGGATCAAAAATTAAGTATGAAATAATATGGTAATGGTTATGAATATTTTCAAACATATATATATGCCAGTATTGGCAGTGGCTCTATTTTGTGCCTCTAATTTAAGTGCTCAAAACGAACCCAAAGAATCGGATTATTATAGAATAACAACCGTAGCTGTGCCTGAAGGTGTTTTATTGGAAGCCGGAGGAGTACAGGTTTTGCAAGATGGAAGTGTGGCTATTGCCACTCGAAGAGGGGATGTATGGTTCATAGAAAACCCAACAATGGAAGGCGGTACTCAGCCAAGTTTCAAGAAGTTTGCTTCAGGTTTACATGAGCCATTAGGATTGGCATTTAAGGAAGGTTCTTTATATACTGTTCAGCGTGGTGAACTGACTAAATTGACCGATTTGGACGGAGACAGAGTTGCTGACAGTTACGAAACCATATATGCCTGGCCAATTTCCACAAATTATCATGAGTATTCTTATGGCCCTGTGATAGCTCCGGACAATTCATTTTTTGTTTCTACAAATGTGGGTTTTGAAGGCCAGGAATGGTGGAGAGGTCAAAGTCTGGTGCCTTGGAGAGGTTGGATGTTTAATATTACGGAAGATGGAAAAATGACACCATGGGCAACAGGAATGCGTTCTCCAGCCGGATATGGATTGATTGACGATGAATTGTTTTACACTGAGAATCAAGGTGATTGGGTTGGATCCGGTGGATTGTGGCATTTGCCAAAAGGTGCATTTACTTCTAATCCGGCGGGTTTAAAATGGGCAGGACATCCTGATTCTCCGGTAAAAATCTCAGAGGAAGAATTTTACGCAAACATAGATAAGCGTCAGGTAATACTAAATGGCAGATATGTGAAGCCTGCTAATATTGAGAATGAGGAAGATCCTGATTTTGTATATGAAATGAAGGAGAAATTTCCTCAGATTCAATTGCCATCTGTGATTTTGCCACATGGTATATTGGGTATTTCCAACTCCCAGTTGATTGTAGATAAATCGATGGGGAAATTTGGTCCGTTTGAAGGCCAGGTTTTTATAGGAGATCAGGGGCAAAGTAAAATTATGCGAGTGGTGTTGGAAAAAGTAAAAGGAGAATATCAGGGGGTTGCATTTGATTTTAGACAAGGTTTTCAGTCAGGGGTAATGAGAATGGATTACGATCAAAATGGCAACCTGTTTGTTGGAGAAACCAACAGAGGTTGGGGATCAGCTGGTCCGAAAAATTCCGGATTGGAATATTTAACCTGGACAGGAAAAATGCCTTTCGAAATGAAATCAGTGAAGTCAAAAGCTGATGGTTTTGAAGTAGAATTTACCAAGCCTGTTGATCGCGAATCAGCTGAAGATTTAGATTCTTATTTAGGAAAAAGCTATATCTATAAATATCACGCAGTTTACGGTAGTCCTCAGACCAATCTGGAAGAAGCCAAAGTAAAAGGAGTGAAAGTGAGTGATGATGGGTTAAAAGTAAGGATAGTGATGGACAACATGCGTCAATTTTATGTGCATGAATTTAATTTGGAAGGAGTTAAAGATGCAGAAGGAACTGGCATATTACACCCTTCTTTTTACTATACATTGAATAATATTCCAGAGGGAACAAAGCTACCTGTCAGTGAGTTGTCAACGAAACGTTCAAGTGCACAGGCAAAGCCAAAGAAGATCGTAAAAAAGCAAATTTCTAAGGCTGTGGTTAAAAAAGAAGAAGTACTTAGTGATGCTGAAATAGGCCGGTTGTTGACAAGAAACACCTGTAATGCCTGCCATCAGAAAGACAAAAGAGTAGTAGGGCCTTCTTTTCAGGCAGTAGCAAAGCGCAACTATTCTAATGAGAAGATTGTAGAATTGATTTACAATCCTCAGCCTAAAAACTGGCCGGAGTACGCTACTCCTATGGCTCCAATGCCACAGGTCCCAAGAGATCAGGCATTGAAAATAGCAGCCTGGATCAATTCTCTGAAATGATTTTAGGTAGTTGGAAAGAATAGAAAAACAAAAGCACCCAAATCCGGGTGCTTTTGTTTTTACAAATACTTTAAGTTTTCTTTTGGTTCTCCGGACATTATTTTGTCATTGGCAAACTCTGTGTATTTTTTGAAATTTTCAATGAACTGCCTGGCTAATTCATTTGCTTTTTGGTAGTAGCCAATATCATTTTTCCAAGTTTCACGTGGACTGAGCAATTCTGATGGCACATTTGGACATGTCATAGGGATAGAAATGCCAAAAACAGAATGTTGCCGAAATCCGACATTCGATAATGAATCATTTAAAGCAGCAGTTATCATTGCCCTGGTGTATTTCAACTTTATTCTGGAGCCAATACCATAAGGCCCTCCTGTCCATCCTGTATTGATTAGCCATACGTTTGTATTGTGTTCTTCCATCTTTTTACCAAGCATTTCAGCATATTTGGTAGGATGGAGCGGAAAAAAGGGTGCGCCAAAACAGGCACTAAAAACCGTTTGAGGTTCAGTGATTCCGGCTTCCGTACCAGCGACTTTTGCAGTATATCCGGAAATAAAATGATACATCGCTTGCTCTTTGGTAAGTATGGAGATAGGAGGAATCACACCGTAAGCGTCACAAGTTAGAAAGAATATGTTTTTTGGTATTCCTCCAATAGATGGAGAAACAGCATTGGCAATATGATACAAAGGATATGCAGTTCTTGTATTTTCTGTTACTGATACATTTTCGTAATCTACAGTATGAGTGTCAGGATAAAATCTGGTATTTTCAACAAGTGCTCCAAAGCGAATGGCATCATATATTTCAGGTTCTTTTTCTCTGGTCAGGTCAATAGCCTTTGCATAGCATCCTCCTTCAAAATTGAATATATTACTTTGGGTCCAACCATGTTCGTCATCTCCAATGAGTAGCCGGTTTGGATCTGCTGACAAGGTTGTTTTGCCGGTACCAGATAAGCCGAAAAAAATTGCTGAGTCGTGCTTTTCTATCCCAATATTGGCAGAGCAATGCATTGAAAGGACACCTTTTTCTTGAGGAAGTATGTAATTCAATACTGAAAATACACCCTTCTTCATTTCTCCTGCATAGGCAGTTCCTCCAATAAGGATTATTCTTTTGCTTAGGTTGAGAATGGCAAAATTGGATTGACGGGTACCGTCCATTTTAGGATCTGCTTCAAACTCAGGGCAACAAATAATAGTAAAGTCCGGCTCAAAATTCTCAAGCTTATATCTCTCAGGTCTGAGGAACATATTGTAACAAAACAGGTTTTGCCATGCAAGGGTATTGATTATCCTCAAGTTTAATCTGTGGGTTTTGTCTGCTCCTGCATATGCATCTCTTACATATATTTTTTTGTATTCAATATACTCAATCATTTTGTTGTAGAGTCTATCAAAATGATGTTCTGAAATAGCGATATTGATATCGCCCCACCAGACAGTGTTCTTTGTTTTAGCATCCTCTACTATAAACCGATCTTTTGGAGATCTTCCTGTAAACTTTCCTGTATCACACATAAGTGCACCTGTATCTGTTATCTGACCTTCCCTATTTAGAATTGCCTGTTCTATTAGTTCTGCAGGTGTCAGATTCCAGTGCACTTCTTTGCACTTTTTTATACCTGAAAAATCCAGTCCGTTTTTAAGTGGTTTTAGGCCATTTTCTATCATTAAAATACATTTTTGAGTGGTGAATACATGCTGTATCCAAATGTATAGAATACTTTAAGTATTTACCTTTATATAAAAAAATATTATATATTTTTGGCGATGATAGTAGTTATGAGAAAAGCTGTCAAAATCAATTTTTGAGTTTTACAAATTCAAAAAATTAAATTATAACGTTGAGTTATGCTGTAAATTATAATTTTTATAATTTACACTTGAAAATTGACAGAATTTGGATAGATTAGATTCTTAATTTAACTTTTTATTGTGCTACAATCGTTTTTAGCTTTTCTTGGAGGACAACCTGGTGAGGAAAAGCCCATGTTGCTGTTGCTTGCAAAGGGTTTTTGTATGGGGGTATTCCTTGCTTCCTATCAAATTGGTTCCGAAACTTTGTTTCTCACAACAGTAGGTAAAGAGTATCTTGATAACGCTTTTTTCACAGCTGGTTTTCTAGGAATTTTTTCTACTTACATCTACGTTCAGTTACAGCGGCGAATTAATTTTTCCAGTCTGGTTGTAACAAATGCCTTCATAACCTTCGCCATTCTGGTTGGACTCATTTGGTTTTTTCTATACACGGATTATGGAATCATAGGTTCGGAATTTCCAATACTTCCATTTGTTTTATTTGTATTAATAGGGCCTATTTCATCCATTACCTTGTTGGGTTTCTGGGGTGTATTCGGTAGAGTCTTTGATTTAAAGCAATCCAAAAGAATTATAGGAGGGATAGATACCGGGCAACTTACAGCAACCATGGTGGCTTTTTTCTCTATTCCTGCAATGACCGAGTTGGGGTTTATTGATAAGACAAATGATCTATTGTTCATTTCTGCCGGAGCTGCTTTTGGAATTTTATTTTTTACCATCTGGATAGTTAAAGATTTTAATATTGACAGTGCCACACGACTAAGAAAAACTGATAAAGTAAAGCCTGTTAAGTTTATTGACTTAATTAAAAATCGCTACTTAAGATTACTTTCTTTGTTTTTGATTTTTTCAATGGGTTCTGCGGTTTTTACTGATTATGTATTTCTTTCGGCTACTGAAACGATGTATCCTGTTGAGGATGAACTGAGAAACTTCCTTTCTTTCTTCAATGGAACTATTATGGTGGTTAGTTTCCTGATTCAGAGTTTTGTCAATGACATTATTATTGGAAAATACGGGCTAAAAGTATCCTTAATGGTAATGCCATTTGTACTGGCTATATTCACTTTAGGAGCAATTGTATCCGGGCATATTTTTGTGTATGATATTAAAACAGAAGAGTATTTGTTTTTCTTTATTTTCACGGGGATGGGTAAGCTGTTCACCGCTTCTCTTAAAGATGCACTGGAAAATCCGGCTTTCAAATTATTCTTTTTGCCTTTCGATTTAAAAATACGGTTTGATATTCAGTCCAAGATAGAAGGTGTAGTCAATGAAATAGCTGTGCTAATTGCAGGTGCTATGCAAATAGGGTTAGGATTGTTGGCTTTCTTTAAACTAATCCATTACACCTATTTTATCATGGCTCTCGCATTTGCCATTATTTATTATGCAGGTAAATTATTTTCCGAATATAAGAATGCACTTAAATCAACTCTTAAGGATCAGAAATCCAAACTCAAAGGAGAGGGTACCAGAAATGAGCACAATACGATCAATGTAATTAAGTCCGAACTTAGAGATAGAGATCCTGATAAGGTGTTGAATGCATTGAAACTCCTGGAAAGGATGGAGCCGATAATGTTGGATTTTTCTTTGCTTGATTTTATAAGATCCGAACATAAAGAGCTACGAATATATGCTTATAAAAGATTAGGTCAGTTAAGGAGTTTCAATACCCTTGAAATTTTGGAGCGGGAGGTAAGAAAGGAGAAAGATTCGGATGTTAAGAAAATTGCTGCTCAGGCAATAGAAGTGCTACATGAGATAGACGATTTTAAATTGACAGAAACCGGAATAAAAAAGCTGGTTAGGTCAACAGATATCAAGAATAGAATTTATGCAACAAAGGCTCTTGTAAAACTAGAAGAGGATAAATATGTCCCCTTTTTAGCTGAACTAATGAGGGATATTAATCCTCATGTAAGGAAATCTGCTATGGTAAGTGCCGGAAAACTAAAACGCCCTGAGTTTTGGTCTATTCTGATAGAAAACCTTCATTTGCCCACTTACAGTAATTCAGCTGATTCTGCTTTAATAGCTTCAGGTGAATCTGTTTTCCCTAATCTCGATTCGTCTTTCTACAAAACTGGTCAGCAATTAGATACAATGATCAGAATTATACAAATATTTGGTAAAGTTGGGGGTAAACCTGCGAGTGACTTATTGTGGAAAAAAATTGATTTTCCGGACAAACAGATAGTTTCCGAGATATTGCTATCATTGAGCTATATCGGATTTGAGGCAGGAGATTTTCAGGGTGCCAGGATTAAGATAGCAATAGAGAATGATATTGGTGATATTGCCTGGAACATTAAGGCCTTGATGGATATTCCCAACGATGATTTTATTGATAAAATGATCATTGAAGCCATCAAAGAAGAAAACAAAAAGAACTTTGACAATATTTTCATGTTGTTGTCTATGATTTATGATGCTCAAAGTATCAGGTTGGTAAAAGACAATATCCTTGTAGGAACGACGGACAGTGTCTCTTTTGCAATAGAAATGCTGGATATTTTTGTTGATGAAGACCTTAAACCTAAGTTGTTTTCTGTGCTTGATGATGTGAGGGATGTGGATAAATTAATTAAACTGAATGATTTTTACCCCCCGGAAGATTTTGAATCTTATGAAGATTTACTCCTTCAAATCATTAACAGAGATTATAACCATATTAATATTTGGACCAAAGGGCTTGCTTTGTATAAGCTGACATTGATGAGAGGTGTTAAGGTGAAGGATGATATCATAGCCAACTTGTTTAATCCCAATCCTTTCATGCTTCAAACTGCAGCAGCAGTTATGTATAGACTGGATAAGGATGCATATCATTATCATACAAGGAGGTTGAGGACATCTGTTAAAAAGGAATTGGATAAGGCTATTGTGCCACCGGTATTCAAATCCAAAGAAGAAAAGTTTCATCAAAAGATTTTGGTTGTGGAACGGGCTATTCTTTTGAAACAGCTTGAGGCATTTCAAAAGATACCTGGTGTGATGTTAGTAGAACTAGCATTATGTTTAGACGAGATTCAGGTTGCTAAGGGGATAACGATAGTTGAAAAAGGAGATAGTGGTAACTCTCCTGTTTATATAGTTTTGAGTGGACGATTAAGGGTTCACGATGGAGACAAAACAGTAGATACTATAAAAGAAAGAGGAATAATCGGACATAAATTGATTGTAAGCACAGACGTAAATCCATATTCTATTACCGCAGATACAGACACCATTTTGTTGGTATTAGATAAAGACCAACTGTATGACAAAGTATCTAAGCATATAGAAATGGTAGATGGTATTTTGTCTATTGTCAATGAAAGAGAAGTAAAAGAAGAAATAGAATCAATTTTTTAAATTCATATTTCGCTGTGCATTTTAAATGTTTTTTTTAATGAGTTTTGAAAACGAAATATTACTGGCCTATCATTCTGCGGATGACGAACCCATATCCGGGAGTAACAAAGGGTGGGTGTCAAATTTTAATAGGTTTTTGAGTACATTGTTGGAGCAAATATCAGGTCAACCTCCTAAAATTAGATTGGTAACAGAGTCTGAAACCAATATGCAGTTGTATTCGGATGCCACAGTGTTGATTACTTTATTTTCGAAAAACTTCCTTAAAAACGAAATCCTGATTCAGGGTATTCATGAATTTGCTAAGAACTCTCAAAAACAGGAAGGCCTTGTGATAGACGGTCTTTCCAGACTATTCAAAGTGATCAAATTTCCATTTGAGATAGATGATTTATTACCGGAATACTCCAATATACTGACCTATGATTTTTATCAAATTGATCCATTAACTGGTGAACCGCAAGAGTTTCGACGGTTTTTTGGAAACGATGCTGAGCGTAGCTACTGGATGAAGTTGGTAGATATGGCGTATGATATTTATCAAATACAAAATAAGGTAATAGAAGAAGCGAAGACAATAGATGAGGTACAATCTGATAAGAACAAAACCATTTACCTTGCGAATTCAGGGGTAGATATGATCATACAAAGGGATATTGTAAAAAGAGAATTGCTGCGGCACGGATACAAAGTGTTGCCCAATCATTCTTTGCCCAAAGAAGTACATGCTTTAGAGTCTGCTGTTAAGGATGATTTGGCAAAATGCTGTTTGTCCATTCATCTGATTGGAGAAGACTATGGATATAAGCCCAAAGGATCCGATTTGTCTGTAGTTGACCTTCAAAATCAAATTGCAGCACAACATACCAGAGATATACTGGCTTATAACGAAAAATCAGATGCACAGGAAAAATTCAGCCGGTTGATTTGGCTTTCTCCGGATCTGAAAAATGTTAGTGAGAGGCAAAAAATATTTATTGAGGATTTAAAAAGTGATGCTGCCTCACTAGATGAAGCCGAAGTATTACAAATCCAGTTGCAAGAACTGAAATCTATCATTCGGGAGGAACTGGTGACTGGTGGAAGATTTAAAACCAAAGAGGTGAAGTTGGCAGAGGATGAAGTTACAATAAACGGAGAGGTGGTATATGTGATTTTTGATAAGATAGATAGAGAAAAAACCAAACCAATAATAGATTATCTTCAGGGAAAAGGCCTTCATGTGGTAACCTCTCTTTATGAAGGGGATTTGATTGATCTCAGGTATTTACATCAGGAAAACCTGAGGAGATGCGATGCTTCTTTGATTTACTTTGGGGATTCATCGAAAGAATGGATAAAAACAAAATTACAAGATATACTGAAGGCACCTGGTTTTGGAAGGGTAAAGCCTATGAAAGCTTCAGCAGTGTATTTAGAGAATAAATCAACATTTGATCAAAATAATTTAAGGAATAATGATGTAATGATTCTTGGTGAAGGAGAATTTGAACCGCAATCCATAGAACCATTTCTCACTAAACTGGAAATACAATGAGCGAAAAAGAAATCAAATCAAAAAAACAACAGGGTGCGGTCAGCATATCGGAGCTTGTTGATCCATTTCCGGGGCTGAGGCCTTTCGGAATTGAAGAGAGTCATTTGTTTTTTGGAAGAGAAGGGCAGAGTGATGAGGTTTTGATGAAACTTGCCGAGAACAAATTTGTAGCTATACTTGGAGCTTCAGGTAGCGGTAAGTCATCTTTGATGTATTGCGGGTTAATTCCTACTTTGTATGGAGGGTTTATGGCAGAAGCTGGTTCGGACTGGAGAATTGTAGTCACACGACCCGGTGGCGGCCCTATCGACAATCTGGCCGAGTCATTATTAATTAAAGATGAAGCTTATCATAACCTGGATGATGAAGACCAACTTATAAGAAAAACCATTACCTCTACAGTTTTACGAAGTAGCTCATTGGGACTAATTGAGGTAATTAAGCAATTGAAAGCATCTGATCGACAAAATGTGCTGATTTTGGTCGATCAGTTTGAAGAATTATTTAGATATAAAAAACTGGAGACACTTTCTTCTGATCTGGACGAATCTTCGGCATTTGTCAACCTTTTGCTGGAAGCTGTTCATCAATACGATGCTCCGGTATATGTAGCACTCACCATGCGTTCAGATTTTATAGGAGATTGTGCTAGTTTTCCTGATCTGACTCAGATGATCAATGACAGTCACTATTTGATTCCGCAAATGACAAGGGATCAGAAGAGATTGGCTATCGAAGGGCCGGTTGCTGTAGGTGGTGGCAAAATCGCACCAAGGCTTACACAGCAGTTGCTTAACGACATTGGAGACAACCCTGATCAATTGCCGATTGTACAGCATGCTTTGATGAGGACATGGGCTTTTTGGAAAGAAAACAGAAAAGAAGATGAACCCATGGATCTTAGGCATTACAATGCCATAGGTACATTAAGAGAAGCACTTTCTCAGCATGCCAATGAAGCTTACGATTCACTTTCCAAACGTGAACAGGAGATTTGTGAAGTTATGTTCAAGGCTTTGACTGAAAGGGGAACGGAATCTTCCGGTATCAGGCGGCCAACAAAACTAGCTACTATAGCAGCGATAGCCGGAGTAAATGAGGAAGAAGTAACCAGGGTAATTGATAAATTTCGTGAGCCCGGCAGAACATTGTTGATGCCTCCTCATGGGGTTAGACTAGATTCTGAAACGGTAATAGATATTTCTCACGAAAGTTTGATGAGAATCTGGACGAGATTGAAGTCCTGGCTGGATGAAGAATCTCGATCTGCTGAGATGTACCTGAAACTGGCAGAGTCAGCGGAAAGATTCCAACTGGGAAGGGCAGGACTATGGAAAATGCCGGATTTGCAACTGGCACTCAACTGGCAGGAGGAAAATCGACCCACTTTGGTTTGGGGACAAAGATATGAGCCTGCTTATGAGAGAACTCTTGTTTTTCTGGAGACCAGTAAAAAAGCCTACGAGACAGAACAAAAAAACAAAGAACTTTTACAAAAAAGACAATTAAAACGATCAAGAATAGCAGCACTATTTCTGGCAGCTGCTGCTTTGATTTCTATTTTCTTTGTAGTGATGGCTCAAATTCAGAGGGCGGAGGCTGAAAAACAGACTGATGCTGCTTTGGTGGCTCAACAAGAAGCACAAGCAAATGCAGATAGAGCAGATGCAGAAGCAAAAAGAGCAGAAAGGTTAGCTGCTGATGCAGAAAAGGAAAAAAATAATGCTTTGGCTGCTCAAAAAGAAGCTGAGGCTCAAAGGGAATTAGCCTTTGCTGCTCAAAAGGAAGCGCAAGCTGCTCAAAGACAAGCTCAGGCCAATGCTGATGAAGCTGAAGTACAAAGAGCCGCTGCTGAAAGGCAAACTGAACTTGCTAACGCAGCTAAAGCGGAGGCACAAGTAAATTTAGAAGCCGCAGAAAAAGCAAAAGCTGATGCAGACCGTTTACGTTACCAAGCTATTGCTCAATCTATGGCTATTAAATCTCAAAAGATAAAAGATAGACCAGAGCAGCAGGGAGCGATAGCCAGGCAAGGATTTTTGTTTTATGATAAATATGGAGACAAAGAATACAATGGAGATGTATATGCCGGAGTATATTATGCTCTTAGGGAGTTGACAAAAGACACGACTAAAGTAGGAGAGGCGCAATACCATAGAAATCACTATGCGGGACATTCTGGTTCTGTGCGTTCTGTGGTATATTCTAAAGATGGAAAAAGACTATATTCTGCCGGGTCAGATGGAAAGATTCTTCTATGGAATATGGAAAATGATGCCCGTACTTATACAGTATTGGATTCTACCAGTGTGGTCAACCGTGTGGTAGGTATTAGCAATGATGAAAGGTGGTTGGCACTAGGCAGTGATAACTATGAAGTTTTTATCTATGACCTGAAATCAAAAGATGCCAAACCTAAAAAGGTGTCCGGGCATGCCGGAGCAGTATTCGATTTAGCATTTATGCCGGATAATAGTGGGTTTATATACACTTCAGGTGATGGAGTGATCAGGAAAAGTGATTTTATAGCCAGTACTCCTATTGCTCAGGTTTCTTCTCGTGTAAAATCATTGACGATCAGTCCTGATGGAAGTATTTTAGCCGGGGGAAATGAAGAAGGTCATGTTGTTATCTGGGATTTGAACAACAACAATGAGGAACGCCAATTGTACAGGACTGAAAAAGTTCCAGTTAGTGCGATTAGTTTCAGCAATGACGGTAAATTGTTGGTATTTGGTGACGAAACCGGAGTTCTTACCATTTGGGATTTGGATGCAAAAAGGGTGTTGAAAAAAATATCAGGGCATGAATCGGATATCACTGATTTGGAATTCAATGCAGACAATAGTTTGTTGGCTTCTACCAGTAGAGATGGTACTGCCCGACTTTGGATTATGGAAAATCTGAATGATTTACCAATAGAATTGGACGATCATGGAAAAGGAATTGAAAGTGAGGGATGGGTATGGTCAGTGAGCTTTAGTCCTGATGGTAAGTCGTTGGTGACAGGTGCAGGAGATTCCAATATTAGAATCTGGCCAGTGAAACCAGATGGAATGGCTGACGAGATTTGTAATTATATCAGTGAAAACATGATGAAATCTATCTGGGTGGCTTATGTGGCAGAGGATATAGAATATCAATATACCTGTGAAGGAAAGCCTATCAGGGAAGAACAAAGTATTGAATAACCAATGAATTGCTTTATGTTGAATAAAAGATTACTATTATTTTTATGTATTTTGTTCTGTGTGGTTTTTCATTCCAGGGCACAGTTTAACCTTAAGAAGCAATCGACTGTTTCCGAAGGAATAAACTATTCTCTCTTGTTGAATCAGGCTGAAGATGATTTCGAAAAAGGTAATTTGTCAAGAATACCGGGAAATCTGGAGAAAGGGTTTGTTAAAAATGGTTTCTCAAAAGAAGAGGTTATTAGGGCCCGCCGTTTGCTGACCATGGTGTATCTGTTTTCTGACAATGAGCCAGCCGCTGAAGAAGAATTGATTCTGTTGCTGAAAGCAGATCCGGAGCACCCTATTAACCCTTTAACAGATCCGGCAGAATTTCAATATTTATATCAAAAATTCCGTACCAAACCGATATTCAGAGTAGCACTTAATTTTGGGTTTAATCAGTCAAGAGTAAACGTTATGGATTTGTTTGCTACTACCAATACCAACAATTCTGATGAAGTTTTTACTCCTAAAATAGGTTTACAATATGGATTGTCTATAGAACGGGAGTTTGGCTTTAAAGGGTTAGAAGTTTCTTTAGGAGCACTCTACACAGGAAAAAAATATGCACTGAGTGATGTTATAATTACTGAGGATATAGGGCTAGACACAGAGAATGCTTTTTCTACTATGGAGCAGGTGGATGCTGCAATTTATTTGGATATTCCATTGTACTTGCGATACAATATAAATATATCAGGTTCAAAATTTGTTCCATTCGTATATTTGGGAGCAGAAGCCAATATTTTATTTTCTGCTTCAAGAACAGATGGTTCCCGGACAGGAGCACAATCAATCACGGCATCCACACAAGATTTGAAGGCATCAGAAGAGAGGAACAAACAAAGCTATTCTTTGATTGGGGGAGTGGGGTTTAAGTACAAATTGAAAACGAATTTTTTTAAGTTTGAAGCCAAATATTCAAATGGGCAAACCAATTTGGTAAATCCGGAGAATAGGTATTCAAATCAGACTACAGTATTCAGGTTAGCACACGTTGACAACAATCAATCTATCGATTTGATTTCAGTTAATTTTGGATATGTGATGTCTATCTACAATCCCAAAAAGCTGAAAAAGTATAGAAATTAAAAATCAAGCATTTTATAATGATTCGAAAATATAAACAGTATTTGTTAATAGGTTTAATCTTTTTTGCAGCTTGTAGCCCAACGGATGATTCCAGTCCGCTACCGGAAGATTTTTTCGTTAAATTTTATGGAAACAACAGCGTAGAAGCTGGTTATGATGTGCTTGTTACTGATACAGGTTATTTGGTTTTTGGCTCTACAAATAGCCCTGAATTGAACCTTAGTGACGGTGAAGACAGTGATTTTTATCTTGTGTTCACCGACTCACAGGGTAACTCTACAAGTGAAGTGGTATTCGGAACAGATGCTGAAGATATTCCTTCCAGAATTAAACCTACAAGTGATGGAGGTTATATAGTGGTTGGTACAACTACAGCAGCAGATTCAGAGCATACTGATATTATAGTGTATAAGCTGGATGCTAATGGAGCTGTATCTGGCGGATGGCCCGTTACCTATGGCTTTGTTAAAACAACACCTTTCGAAGGACAGAATGCGGAAGATTCCAATGAAGAGGGCTATGATATTGTGGAAACTGAGGATGGTGATTATGTTGTTTTAGGAACAACCAACAATGTAAACACTGACAAGGACAATCCTAACCCTACGTTAGACAAGCAGGATATCTATTTGTTCAAAATATCTTCTACTGAAGTTGACCACCCAATTATCTGGGAGAGGGTAACTGGTTTTGATAATGGTAACGATCAGGGAAGGTCTTTGATCGTTACAAATACCGGATTAGCTATAATGGGTCAAACCAATGTGGATAAGGATGGAGCAGGTACAGGTACAAATATTTTATTCTTAACAACTGATGAGGAAGGATTGGATAGCCAATTTAAAGTGTTTGGTACTGGTGATGGTACCAATGAGACTGGATCTAAAATGAAAAAAACCAGTGATGGTGGGGTTATCATTGTAGGAACTGCTTCTACCGGATCAATCAACAGTTCCATTCTAATGAAAGTAACAGCAAATCGTACATTGACATTTTTTGAGACCTTGAGTATTAGAGAATTGGATGCAGGTGGAAATAGAAATGACAATGCTATAATCAATAATTTTGGCTATGATGTGGTAGAACTTTCGACTGGTGGCTATTTGGTAGTAGGAAAAAGAACTGGTGGAACTTTGGAGGGTGATCCTAGTGGAGATGACATATATATTATTAAAACAGATTCATTCGGAAAAATCAAAGAGGGAACATCCGAAGATTTAAAAGAAGGACTTTTTGAGAAAAAATACGGTGGATCAGGTAATGATCAGGCCAATGCAGTGGTAGAGTTACCAAGTGGAAAATTATTGATTGCAGGTACCAATGATTTTGGAGGTACCAACTCCACTATGATGATGTTAATGAAAGTAAACCGAAACGGTGAGCTTTTAAGGTAATAGTAATATTCTAATATTAATTTTTATTATTTGAATATTCAGTAGAAAATATTTACATTAGAAATCGAATGTAAAGCTGAAAATACGATTTATTCAATGAGTGCAACAGATTCTAATAAAAATTCAATTGTTGCTTGTTGTTTAGAAGGTCATTTAGTTTTTACAGTAAAAAAAGATAATAAATAGTGCAATTGTCAAATTGCACTATTTGAATAATATTAAATAAGCGCTATGATAAATAAGTACTTTGCTAACCTTCATGTGAAAATATTTGCAGGTCTAATAATGAGTCTTACATTAGCTTCATTTTCGGTTTTTGCTGCATCTCCGACCAATACTGTGCCTGGTACCATATCAGCAAGTAAGAATAAACCTCTCAGGATCACGAATGGACTGAGTGTTGACGATGCTGATGTAGATGCTCTGACTGTCACACTTACAGTTACTAGTGGGGGGCAGTTGTTTTTAGGTACTACTGGTGGGTTGACAGTGAATGATGCCGATGGAACTGATGGTAGTGTTCAAATTTTTGGTGATCTGACAAGTTTGAACAATGCTTTGGCAGACCTTACCTTTATAAATGAAACAACTGCTACTTCAAGCACATTCATAATTCAATCAAACGATGGGGGAGGGAATGTAACTAGTAATTTTACTATCAACTTAAATGAGGATAATTCCCTGGCCTTTGCAGGGGATAACGATTTAATGAGTATTCCAAATGGTGGGGCTTTTTTCAGTGGTGGTACTTTTACCTATGAAGCCTGGATTTTGATAGTAGATGACGGAAGCCCCCAGTGGGGAATTTTTGAATTTAGTAATGCTACTTCTAATGTGATCTATATAAACGATTCTGGCCAGGTGATAGCTGAGGATACTAATGGTGGACTTAGTGGGCGGATAGCATCTAATGTTGGCACATTTCCTATTGATGGCAATTGGCATCACCTGGCGATAGTGGACGATGGCACCAATCCGGAGGTCATATATGTAGATGGTGCGGCCGTAGGTATTGCCCTTGATAATTTTACTAATTTTAATACTGCAGCAGGAACAAGCAACATACTGGTTGGGGACAGGGCTTCTATCTCAGGTTTTGAATTTTTTGGTCAAATAGATGAATTGAGAGTTTGGTCAATCGGTCGCAGCGCTTCTGATGTGTTAAATAATAAAGACAATTCTTTGGTTGGAAACGAGCCAGGCCTGGAGGCTTACTACAGATTGGATCAGGGCACAGCAGGTGGTTCTAATGGAGGGGAAACCACTGCTACAAACAATGATGATTCAGGAAGCTCTTTTAATGCTGGGTTAACCGGGTTTACACTTTCTGGCACAACATCCAACTGGATGTATGGGCAAAACTTTTTTTCTGCTGTAAATACAGATCCTGCTACCGACATACTGTCGTTAAGTGCCACTCTCGGTGGGACCATTACCGATCAGGGTGGTGATGTAATAACTGAACGGGGGGTAGTTTACGCCAAAACTTCGGACAATGCCCTTCCTGTCATTGGAGGTGTCAATGTAACAAAAGAACCGGAGGGAGCTGTTGGTACAGGTGCTTTTTCAGAGAATATTACAGGGTTCACACTATCCACCAACTATACATTTAGAGCCTACTCCATGAATGTGGGGGGTACCACGTATGGAAATACCCAGACTTTCACAACCCAGTCTTTTACCGCACCAACTATAACAACAACATCACCAGTTACAGGCCGTACCAGTGTTTCGGCTATTGTAGCAGGTAATATTTCTTCAGATGGAGGACAACCAATTACAGAAAGAGGGTTTGTATATGCTGTAACCACACTTGATTCAGATCCTTTGATTGGGAATCCTAATACCATCCAGATTGTTAGCCCCATGACTGGAACCGGTGTTTTTTCAGAATCTTTAAGTGCATTGACACCTGCGGAAAATTATTCATACAAAGCCTATGCGACCAATTCTCAAGGTACGAGCTATGGTAGTGTTGAACAGTTTACTCTTGCCGATTCGCCGACTTTTTTACCAGGAGATTTGGCTTTTACCATGACCAACGGAGACGCATCCAGTGCTTTCACTGTTGTTGCATTGAAAACTATTCCTTCAGGTACTGTAATACATTTCACAGATAAGGGGTATGATAAAGATATTCAGGATTTTTTTACAGCTGAAGGAATAGTTTCATTTACCGCTGGTACTACGATTTTTACAGGAGATCAAATTTTAATCGACCCCAATGGAGCAGGTACAGCGACATTAAAAAGTGGAGGATCAGCAGGTTCAATTATTGAATATGGTACTTTCTTGATCGATCCTTCAGGTGATAATATTTTTGCTTTTCAGGGATTGGTAAATAGCAATACAGATTATGCTATTGGAGGATTTATTACAGGTCTATTGGCAGATTTTTCTTCAGCAAACATGGATGGCTCAACCTCCTGGACACTTGTTGCCGATGATGCCAACGAATCGGAGTTGCCCGCTTCGTTAACGAATGCGGATAACGCTATTTCATTGTTTCCAGCGAGCAACAGCACCTCTCAGTTTCACAGATACAATTATAGTACTGTAATCGGGTTGGCTCATGAAGTAAGGCTGGAAATAAATAACCTGACAAACTGGAATAGAAACCAGGCATCAGCCGCTGATATGACTACCTTAGGTACCTTCAACATCAACTCTCCACCAATAATCACTTTGGATAATGGCCCTATAAGCTACACAGAGAATGCCGTTGCGGTGCAAATTTCTACTGGAGCAACAGTTGTTGATAATGAAGGAAATTTTGATACCGGAACTTTAACTGCTCAAATAACTGCAAATGCTAAACCAGATGATAGACTTCAAATAGCCGAAATCGGTAATATAACATTGTCCGGTTCAGATGTTCTTGTTTCTAGTGTTATAAAAGGAACAGCTTCAGCTACTTCAGTGACAGGAAACAATATCCTGACCATTACTTTTAATGCTTCAGCTACTGTATCTGATATTCAGGAAATAGTCAGGGTCATTTCATTTGACAATACTGCTGAAGACCCTACAGCTCTTACAAGGACTGTAACTTTCACCCTGACTGATGCTGGCGCAGGTTCTGACCTTGAAGTTATTGATGTTGAGGTTATTGAGATTAATGATGAACCGACATTAGCTTCAACCGGATCAAACCCTACTTTTACTGAAGGAGGTACAGCTGTTGGTTTATATACAGGCACTTCAGCTTCTACTATAGAATCGGGACAGGTAGTAACTGGTTTTGAGATTACGCTCACCAATGTAGCGGATGGTTCGACACCAGGTCAGGATGAAGTATTGAATGCAGATGGCTCAGTTATTACTTTAGAAAACACTAATAGTGGGACTTCCGCAACAAACACACTTGGATATAGTGTAAGTTTATCAGGAGGTACAGCTACTGTAACTTTTACTGGTGGTTCGATGAGTGAGTTG